>NZ_JAHLOH010000046.1:0-115512 GCF_018917285.1 Tissierella carlieri
ACATTACCTTAGATTACTCATTAACCTTGTAAAAAAGACAGGAGAAACACCCATACTCTTTTGGGGGAATATCTCCTTATCTTTTAATTGTTAATTGTTCTTCGTTAATTGTTAATTGTTTTAATTAGTCTTCTATTAATTCTCTCATATCTCCCATAATAGCTCTTGGAACTGGTAAATCTATCATAGTTTTTAAACCTGGTCTTGCGTTGATTACGTTTGGAATCATATTAACTGTCATAGCTATAGTTCCAATACCTCCAGGTACTTCAGGAGTAATTTGCATATTGATATTTGGTGTACCTTTTATTGTTATATAATCTCCTGTTGTTCCACCTTCTAATTGTGGTTCAACTTGTTGTGGATGAAGCATTTCAATTTTTAGCTCTCCATCAACATAGCCAAATCCTTTCATGTTACATCCAGCTACATCTCCAGGTTGTACTTCTGCATATGGAGCTTTTCTAAATACTGATGAAACAATAGGTGCTCTATCTAATTTAATTTCATCACTTAATTTCCATCCTAAAGCATCCGCTATCATAGTAATTGATTCTGGGAATCCTACGTGTCCAGCTAAATCATTTTCTGCTACCCTTTTGTTAAATGTGTCTACAGTAATACCTACTCCTTGGCCGTGCATTACTGCTGGACCAAATGGTGAAAGATTATTGATTCTCTCAGCCTTAATGCTTTCTACATCTATACATGCTCCAGTAAGTGTAATTACTAGTAAGTCCATAATAAGTCCTGGGTTAATACCAGTACCTAATACAGTCACTCCATTTTCTTTAGCTATCTTATCTAATTCTTTAGCTAATTCTGGTTCTTGTGCTTGTGGATATGCCATTTCTTCTGCAGTAGATACTACATTGATTTTTCTTTCAAGGCAATATTTCATTTTGTCAAAAGAATCTCTTGTAAATGAATCAGTAGCAATTACTACGATGTCTGCAACACCTTCTTTTATTACATCTTCATAAGAACCTGTAAGTAAGTCTTTTCTATTTCCTCTTTCAATATCTAAGAAGTCGTACATAGATTTTCCTATCTTGTCCCCTCTTACAACTGCTCCAACTATATCTACACCTTTCTTGTTTAAAAGCATTTCTGCTATACCTTTACCCATTGCTCCTAAACCCCATACGATTACTCTTACATTATCTTTTCTCATGAAATAAACCTCCTTAATTAATTTTATTTATTGTATATGCAATGTCTTTGCTACACTTACTATATATGCAATATCTTTGCCAACTTTTTAAAGAATTATTATACTTATAGAAAATTGTCTATTTAGAGCGATTTATCACAAAAATAAAAGTATTTTCAAACAATTTTAAATTTTAAAATATATAAAAAAATGCAATAATATTTGCATCTAGATGCAAATATTATTGCATTAACTCTTATATTTTTTTAATTTATGCTGTAATGTCTGTCTTTTTATTCCCAATTCTTCTGCGGTTTTAGATATATTATATTGATTATTATTTAAAGCATTAAATATAATATCCTTCTCCATCTCTTCTAATATGTTAGGTAAAGTTTTATTTTTCTCCTGAAAGACAATAGCATTTTTCAAAGGCTTATCTTGCATTATATAGATGGAAGAAATAAAATCTTCCTTTTTCAATATCCTTTCTTCATCATCTACTATATTCATAGCTCCTTCTATAACATTGCCTAATTCTCTAACATTTCCAGGCCAAGTATATTCCATGAAAGAATTTATTACCTCTTCAGATATCTTCTCTATTTTCTTTCCTAAAAGAGAATTATATTTATTGACAAAATGATTTGATAATACTAAAATATCTTTTTTTCGTTCCTTTAATGATGGTATCTGTATAAAAATAACATTTAATCTGTAATATAAATCTTTTCTAATGGTTTCTTTCTTTAAGGTCTCTAAAGGTTCTTCATTTGTAGTAGCTATTATTCGTACGTCAATAGGTATATCTTTTGTCCCTCCTACACGTCTTATATATCCTTCTTGCAATACCCTTAAAAGCTTTGCTTGCAAAGGCAATGACATAGAATTAATCTCGTCTAACATTAGAGTTCCACCATTAGCTTGTTCAAAAATTCCCTCTCTTTCAACTGCTCCTGTAAATCCTCCTTTGTCAGTTCCAAATAATATTCCTTCTAATAGTGCCTCGGGTATAGCAGCACAATTTTGTGCTATAAAAGGTTTATTAGCTCTTATACCTCCATAATGGATACTCTGGGCAAACAGTTCTTTACCAGTACCTGTATCTCCATATATAAGCACACTGGAACTTGAATTACTAGCCTTTCTTGCTATTTTCTTAGCTAATGACATAGACGGATCTTCGCCTATAATATCATCAAAATTATATCTTTTTATCTTAGCTCTAAGACTTTTCTTTGATGATTTAGTTGATGATAGTTCATTTTGTAATTCTATTAATTGATCAGATAAGTTTTTAATATGTGTTATGTTATTAGCTATTTCAAGAGCTCCTATTATCTTCTCATCCGAATAAAGAGGTATAGTTGAATTTATAGTAGTTATCCTTTGTCCCTTAAAGTTTAAATAGGATTGCGTACTATTTAAAATAGCTTCTCCTGTATGAAGTACCTTTATTAAAGTAGATGTCTCTTCATTTAGACTAGGAAAGATATCTAAAATATCCTTTTCAATTACTTGATTTGTATCTAGCCCTTCTAGCTGAGCCATAACTTTATTATAGATTACAGTCCGTCTCTCATTATCTATGACGTGAATCCCTATATCTGCATGATGCAAAATATTTTGCATTATGATTTTGTTTAAGTCTATTTTCTTCATTCTATCATCCTTAGTTTAATGATTTAAGGTTATAGCTGCAATCATTCTATTTTTTGTTCCTTTTTCTTTTCTATAGGAATATAAATTATCTATATTACAAGATGTACATAATTTACTTAAGAAAGTTTTCTTTTCACTTACTCCTAGATTTATGAGATTCATCTTATTTACTTTCCATAAATCTAAGTACATCTTATGATCCCTATATATAATCATATCTATATAATCAGGATATTGTTTCTTAAAGAGTTTTTCTACATCAAGTCCTATTTCATAACAACAAGATCCGATAGATGGACCTATTGCAGCTGAAATATCTTCTATATTACATCCAAAATGTTCAATCATATTTTCTATTACTACTTTGACTATATTATTTAAAGTTCCCTTCCAGCCAGCATGGGCCAAGGCTATTACTTCTTTAATATTGTCATAAAAATAAATAGGTACACAATCAGCATGGTAAGTACAAAGTGCTATACCCTTTTTATTGGTTATAAATCCATCCTTCTCTTGGGTACTTACTTCAATAATATTTTGATCTTTTATAATCAGTACATCCGTTCCATGAACTTGTTTTGCTCTATAGATATTTTCTTCATGTATATTTAATACTTCAGATAAATTATTAAATAATTTGTCCTGCTCCCAGCCTATCCTCGTCGAAAAAATATGATTCATCTTTTCATCAAAGTTAAATCCCTCTATTTGATAATATAAAATATTATCTTTATATTTCTTTATAATTTCCATATTTATCTCCTATTTTCATTTCCTTCATCTAATATTTTTTTTAATTCTTCCATAAATGAATTTAAATCTTTAAACTGTCTATAAACAGATGCAAATCTTACATATGACACTTCATCAACATCTTTTAATTTATTCATTACCATTTCTCCAATTTCCTCAGATTTTATTTCTTTCTGCAAAGAATTATACAAGTTTTTTTCTATATCATCTACAATCCCTTCAATAGTGCCTACAGAAACAGGCCTCTTTTCACAAGCCTTTATTATTCCATTTAATAATTTATTTCTATTGTAAGATTGTCTATTGCCATCTTTCTTTACTACTATAAGAGGTATTTCTTCAATTTTTTCATAAGTGGTGAACCTCTTACCACATTCTATGCACTCTCTTCTTCTGCGAATTGCTTGTCCTTCATCGGTAGGTCTAGAATCTATTACCTTTGATTCAAAGTATGAACAAAATGGACATTTCATATTTTCACCTCTTCTAATATTCTACAACTTTATTATAGTATAATGAATACAAAATGTCTAACTAGATATTTCGTTCTTATAATCTACTAAAATAGTATCTGTACCTATTCTTACTATATCATTCCAATCAATAACTATTTCTGAATTCTTACCAAATAGACCCAATACTTTACCTACTCCTGCCCCTAATATTATTATTGCATCAATACGTCCATTTTCTAGATTTAATTCAAAATCATCAACATATCCCATTCTTTGACCAGTGTTTATATTTATTATTTCTTTTTCTCTTATTTCTGATAATTTAAACATAGTTCCACCTCTTCCTTAATATTTAACCTTTTACTATGTATATATAATAATAAAGATAAAATATGACTATAATTTGCTGAGATAAGACAAATCATAAAAAGATTCTATCAAAATATTGATAGAATCTTTTTTGCATCGTATTTAAGGTAAAAAATAAGACCTTTCTTTAAGTTATAAAAGCGATTCTCTAACTCTAAGTTGATGAAATATCAAACCTTCTGCTATCAGGTCCTATTTTTATGATTTATATATAGTTTATTATGGTGCTAGACATATTTTCTCATTTGTCTTAAAGCATTTTTCTCAAGCCTTGATACTTGTGCTTGCGAAATACCAATTTCTTCAGCTACCTCCATTTGAGTTTTTCCTTCGTAAAACCTTAAATTCAATATTTGTTTTTCCCTATTATTTAATTTACCCATGGCTTCCCTAAGTGCTATTTCCCTCAACCATATTTCATCTTCGGCCTTCTCATCCTTTACTTGATCCATAACAAATATGGCATCACCGCTATCATGAAATATTGGTTCAAATAGAGAAACTGGTTCCTGTATTGCCTCAAGAGCAAATACTACATCTTCTTTTGGTAAATTTAACTCTTCCGCTATCTCATATATAGTCGGCTCTTTAGAATTTTTATTAATTAATTGTTCTCTTGCATTCAAAGCCTTATATGCGATATCACGAAGTGATCTAGAAACTCTAATTGAATTGTTATCTCTTAAGTATCTTCTTATCTCTCCTATAATCATAGGCACAGCATAGGTAGAGAATCGTACATTTTGGCTTAAATCAAAATTATCTATGGCTTTTATTAAACCAATACAGCCTACCTGGAATAAATCATCAACATGTTCTCCTCTTCTATTAAATCTTTGGATAATGCTAAGTACTAGTCTTAAATTTCCCTGAATAAATTCTTCCCTTGCTTTTAAATCTCCTGCTTTTATTTTAATAAATAATTTTTGCATTTGCTCATTAGTTAGTACTGGAAGTTTTGAAGTATTTACTCCACATATCTCTACTTTAGATATATGCATTTATTTTCATCCTTTCATGCTGTATTGCCCCTTTCGTATAAAATTATTGCCTCTAATATTATTTTTATTCATAAAATAATATTAGAGGCTAACCAATTTACATCAACTTTACCATTTCTTTCCTAAGTCTTTTAATTATCCTTTTTTCTAGTCGTGATATATATGATTGAGAAATCCCTAACAAGTCAGCTACTTCCTTTTGGGTTTTTTCTTTTCCATTATAAAGACCAAATCTCATCTCTATTATAGCTTTTTCTCTGTTAGATAACCTATCTATTGCTTGTTTGAGAAGAGTTTTATCTACTTCCATCTCTATATCCTTAAATATTACATCTCCATCTGTACCAAGAATATCAGATAGTAAAAGTTCATTACCATCCCAATCAATATTTAAAGGTTCATCTAGAGATATTTCAGATTTCATTTTGCTAGTTCGCCTTAAATACATTAAGATTTCATTTTCTATGCACTTAGATGCATATGTCGCTAGCTTTATATTTTTATCTGGATCAAAAGTATTTACAGCTTTAATTAATCCTATTGTACCTATTGAAATAAGATCTTCAATCGATATCTTTGTATTTTCAAATTTTCTTGCTATATATACTACTAATCTCAAGTTTCTTTCAATAAGAATTCCTTTAACACTTTCATCTGTTTTAAGTAATGATAAATAATATTCTTCCTCTTCAGGTTTTAGTGGAGGAGGTAATACCTCTCCACTACCTATATAATAAACTCCTTTAACTAGATTTAACTTACTTAATACCTTATATAAAAGCTTATGTAATTTCATCTTAATTTTCATTAACACATAAATCCCCCCTGTTTAATATCCTTAAATTTAACAAACCACTATATTGATTATCCGCAGAAAGCCTACCATTGAATATGCCTATTAATAAATCATCATGGGTTGCGATAAAATCGCCATTTGAAATCGTTATATAATCTGGTTTAAATCCTATTAAAATTCCATTTTTTGAGCCAACTGATTTAAATGGGATAATTCGAATTGTGATTTCTTCTTTCAAAGCTTCCATCATCTTCTCAACAACAGTGAAATCATCTTCCTTATTTTCTTCAAAAGTTTCTCTTATGAATTTAGGCAGTAAATTATTTATAACCTCATACTCCACAACGAAAACTGGTAATTTAGATAATGGCTCAATTAATGAATTACCTGTATCTGTTAATGCTGTAAAAGATGATTTTTCATTATTTAAATGAACTGTTACACTTAACAGCTCTTTTTCTTTAGATAATTTTTCTTGATAATAATGTACCATATTCTTAATCATGATTCCTCCTAATACTACTCCTAATATTATATATTTTATAGGAAATCTACCTCCCAGATAATCAGGCTTAAATAATACATTATAATAATTATTAGTAAAATAATAAAAACCAATACTTGCTCCTGCAAAAATAAAAGATATAACATAAAAGGCAGATAATTGCTTTATATATAAAACTAGAGATTTAGAGTTGTATGCAAGTTTTACTATTATAAAAGATATTACTATTTTCATATAAAAGTTTGCAAGAAAACTTAAAGACGGAAAAAATAAAGCAAAAGGATATAAAGCAGTTATAGTAGAAGTAATAAAAATTCTGCCTTTAGTCGTTTTGGTCCTAGTAATTATCTTTGTACTTTGTAATATAGCGTAATTTATTATGAAATTTTCGATAAATAGATACTCTGCTATTATATACAAAGGAATACCTCCTTTGATTTATTTTATTCTCTAATTAAGATTATAGGACATAAAATGTAAAATTTTTGTCACTTTATGAGCAAATAAAAAAAACGTATCTCGTCAATAAGATACGTTTTTCTTGCTTTTATTATAATTCTTTTTTATCTCTTCTCCTAAGAAAAATTGGAATATCTAATTCTTCATTATCAAGAGTAGGTGCTGCCTCATTTCCCGCAGCTCTATTAGCATTAATATCATTTACTCCTGATTTTGTAGTATTTATATCTTTGGATAACATGTCAAATCCTGTAGCAATAACAGTTATTTTAATTTCATCCTTTAGGTTTTCATCTATTCCTGCACCAAATATTATATTTGCATCTTTATCTACAGATGCCCTAATTAGATCTGCAGCTTCATTAACTTCAAAAATACCTAAATCTTCCCCACCTGTAATATTCAATAATACAGATTTTGCTCCTTCTATAGAAGTTTCTAACAGAGGAGATTTTATTGCTTGCTTCGCAGCCTCTGTAGCTCTGTTATCACCTGAAGCCATGCCTATACCCATATGTGCAATACCTTTATCCTGCATTATTGTTTTAACATCTGCAAAGTCCAAATTTATAAGATTTGGAACTGCTATCAAATCTGATATCCCTTGGATACCTTCTTTAAGTACCTCGTCTGCCATCACAAATGCTTCAACCATAGTAGTCTTTTTATCTGAAACCTGAAGCAATCTATCATTTGGTATTGTAACTAAAGTATCTACTTTAGACTTTAATTCTTCTATTCCTTGCTCGGCATGTTTTAATCTTCTAGGCCCTTCAAATGTAAAGGGCTTTGTAACTACACCTACAGTAAGAATGCCTAATTCCTTAGCTATTTCTGCCACAATAGGCGCTGCTCCTGTTCCAGTCCCACCACCCATTCCTGCAGTTATAAATATCATATCAGCACCTTTAATAGCTTCCATTATATCATTTCTATTTTCTTCCGCAGCCTTTGCCCCAATATCTGGATTAGCACCAGCACCTAATCCTCTAGTCAATTTCTCTCCTAATTGAAGCTTTACCTCTGCCTTTGAAGAATATAAAGCTTGTCTATCTGTATTTAATGCTATAAAATCAATACCTCTAACTCCGTGTTCAACCATTCTATTAACTGCATTGTTTCCACCACCACCAACGCCAATAACTTTTATTTTAGCAAATTGATCTACATCAACATCAAAATCAAACATATTTTTTCCCCCTTATCTTATTGTAGATAATCTTATATTTAATATAGTTTCAATACATCAATTAATTAGATTCCTTCCTTTTGAATAGCAGAATCCTTCTAATTTGTGCAAAGTTTTCAAATAGTCGTCCTCCAAAAGTAAATATAGCTGCATAATATAGAGGAACTCCAAGTCTATCACCTAAATAAGCAAGAAACGCTGCTAAAGCTGCATTTCCAAAAAAACCTGAAATAAATATATTTATATTAAAGTTTTTTTCCAAATTAGACCTTATACCGCCAAACACCGAATCTAAACAAGCTAATATCGCTACTGATATATAAAGTGAGTAGGATGTATTATAAGTATATGGCAACATAAAGCCTATTATAGCCCCTATTAAAATTCCAATTAGTGCAAAAAACAAATTAATCACCCTCCCCTAATTTTTTGGCGTATTTAAAATTAAATGCTCTTGTAAAACCAGGAATTGTTATTGAATCCTGTATTTCTGGTTCGAAACCTATTTGATATACATTTTTTAATATATCACCATAAGTTCCAGGTGCATTGACAGCAGCATATAGTAGCTTTGGATCACCAATAGCTTTAATAACAAAAGGAGTCGCTGAACTTCTCCCATTTATTCTAATAGTAGGACCACCACATTTTATTTCTGATGTAGCAAGTACCCTTTCACCATTGATGCTTATAGCCTCTGCTCCTGCTATTCTCAAATCATTTATTATATTTAATATGTCTACATCATGGATAACATCATCATTAATATCAAATCCTACAACCGTTTCTTCTGGATTATCATACATAGTAATAACAACTCCTGGACCCTTCAGATCCGTTCGACCAGAATGTATTTTATTGTATTTAATTTGTTCTAATAGAATATCTATTATATTATCGTCACCTTTTGCAATGTTTTCCAGCAGCTCTAATTCCTCTTCTTTCATCTTAATTAGTTTATTTAATTCAGAAATTTCATTATTGATTGAGATGATTTCAGCTTTTGTTGCTTGTAATGATTTAAGAGTTACTGGAGCATACGTCTCAAGTTTCATTTTTATTTGAGTAGCTATAAAAATACCTATTATAATACTAAATAAGGTTAGGATGACTCTAGGATTATTGTTTTTCATAATAATCACCCCTATTGATTTATATTTTCTTCAACTGGACTTGAATATATAAATTCCTTGATTTTTCTATATTTTGGTATAGTAATATTAGATTCTTGGTTTACTTGAACAAGATAATCATAAGATCTTAAATGTGTAACTATTCCACCTTTAAGATTTAATGCTGATTCCAATGTCTCTGGCTTTCCAATGGCTTTAATAACAATTGGAACACTAGTAGATACTCCATTTATTTCAATATGATTTCCTGCCTTTTCTATTTCTGTAAAGGCTGTATACCTTTGATCATTAATAGATATAGCTTCAGCATCAGCTGCATTTAAAACAGATATTACTTGAAGTACTAATTCTAGTTCATCTATAATACTATATCCTTCACCAAATTCAAGATCTACAGGCGGATCATTTATCTCCATTACAATTCCAGGTCCTTCTAAGTCTAAATATCCTGCAAGCGTTCTATATTTCATTGTATCATTATATAGATTTTCTGCATACACATTTTTATCCACTTCACTCATTTCATATTGCTTTATTTTAGCTTCCAGTTCTTCAATTCTTTTGGTTTGGGATTCTCTTTCGTTTTGAGCCTTCTTAAGTTCCACAGCTAATTGCTGCGCCCTCTGTGTAGGTAAAACTCCTTCACCAACAGTTTTATTTATGGTTTTAAACTGGATGGATAAAATAACCCCCAAAAAAATCGATACTAATGTTAATGCAATATATTCCTTAGCTTTTTTCATTTTACCCCTCCCCTTCTTCATCAAGTACAACTATAGGATTATCTCCTCTATCCATTAAGATCATCTTACATGGTATTTGTTCTTTCTCAATATTTTCTAATATTTCATTTAAGTAGTTCAACTTATATTTTACATTATCAAGGGTACCAAAGGCAACAGAAATACCATCAATTAGTCTTATATTAACATTGTTATTATCTACCATGTTAATTTCTTTCATTTTTGGTAATAATCCAATAGCATGTCCTTCAGATATAAACTCAATATTATCCTTAGTTTCTGATTCTAAAAATATATTATCTCCTGGTTCCTTATCTTCTATTTTCAAACCTAACAATAGTGGTAATTTTTCATTTTGAATATCTACAATATCTAGTATATACCCCTCAATATCAAGCAATATAAAAGAGGAAATTTCTTTTATCTGTATTATTTCTTTACGTTCTATAATATCAATAATAATTCCTTTTGGAAGCTTTCTTTTTATCTTTACTTCCTTTATATATGGTAAATTCATTAAACCTCGTTTTCCCGACTTAGTACTTACTTTAAATATATTTTCTCCAATATTTATAGATGATGCACTAATTATATTATCTTTTGGGATTTTATTATTCCCTATTACTTTTATATTATCTATAACAAAAAAATCAGAATTAAGAGCTAGTGCAAATACTAATAAAATTAAAGATATTAATAATACAAATCGAAAAAAGAACCTTCTTCTTCTCATTTTTCTTTCCACACGGGAAATCTTTTTCATTGTCTTCACCCCTAGGCCTGTCCTTCTAAATAACTAGCAGCAAAAGCTGCTAATTACTCTTGATAATATCTGCACCTAATTTTTGTAACATTAAATGAAGATCTTCATATCCTCTCTCTATGTGATGAATATTATAAACTTCTGTAGTTCCTCTTGCAACAAGTCCTGCCAAAGTTAAAGCAGCTCCCCCCCTTAAATCCTTAGCTGTTGTCTTAGCACCTGTTAGTTCCTTTACTCCACTGATAACTGCAACTCTCCCAAAGGTTTTTATATTTGCCCCCATTCTAGTAAGCTCTTCAGCATGCTTAAATCTATTCTCAAATACTGTTTCAGAGATTATACTAGTTCCATTAGCTATTGATAAAAGAGCCATCATTTGAGCTTGCATATCGGTTGGAAATCCAGGATAAGGAAGGGTTTGTAACATTTCAATGGGGTTTATTCTCCTCGGTCCTGTCACCTTCATAGAAGTACCATTACTATATATCATAACACCTGCTTCCTTCATCTTTGCTATAATTCCAATAACATGGTCTACAATAACATTATTAATTATTATATCTCCTCCAGTTATTGCTGCCGCAGTCATAATTGTTCCCGTTACAATCCTATCAGATATTATGCTATGTGTTACATCTCTGAGATCTTTTACACCTTCTATTGTAATAACAGATGTCCCTGCTCCAGAAATTCTTGCCCCAGATTTATTTAAGTAATTCTGCAAATCAATTATTTCTGGCTCTCTAGCTGCATTTCTAATTATTGTCGTACCTTCTGCCGTCACTCCAGCTAAAATTATATTTTCCGTAGCTCCTACAGAAGGATAATCTAGTTGTATATCTGCACCTTTAAGCCCTTCTGCCTTACAGTACAAATGTCCATGAGACTCTTCGATTTCTGCCCCCATATTTCTTAAAGCTTTAAGGTGTAAATCTATAGGTCTCGGACCAATTTCACAACCACCTGGATAAGAAATAATAACCTCACCAGTTCTCGCCAACATAGCACCCATAAAGATAATGGATGATCTCATTTCTCTAACTAACTCTTCCGGAACTATTATTTGATTCAGTGGCTTAGAATCAATTACCATTGTACTCCCTGTTCCATCAACATCACAACCTAATGCTATCAGTATCTCTTTCATTATTTCAACATCTCTAAGATTAGGGATATTCGATATAATACTCTTATTTCCGCCTATAACTGTTGCTGCTAATATTGGTAACACAGCATTTTTAGCACCCGAAATTGAAATTTCACCTGTTAATCTATTCCCACCATTAATAATATACTTTTCCACCAAATCACCTCCATGTATGCTCATAATTAAGTATATATGACCATATTATGCATGGATGAAAATGGGGTTACATATTATTATTTGACAATTGTATTTATGAGTTCAACTATTCTTTCTGATGCATCAATTTTCCCAAGCTTTTTACTTTTACTTGCCATTTGTACTAATCTTTCTTTATCTTGAATTACACTATATATAATATCATTTAATGTATTCTCTTTTATATCCTTCTCAAGAACTAATATAGAAGCCCCCTTATTTTCAAAGGCTCTAGCATTAAATTCTTGATGATTCTCAGCGGTATATGATTTTGGTATCAAAATACTTGGAACTCCCACAGCGGAAATTTCAGCCAAAGTAATAGCTCCTGAGCTAGTAACCACAAGTGTTGCAATATTAATGGCTTCAGGTATTTGATATAAATAGGGAAATACTCTAATATTCTTATTTAAATTAATATTATCCTTTTTTAATCTGTCTATGAATTCATCATAAAATCTTTTACCTGTTACATGTATTATCTGTATATCTCCCTTTCCCATAGATTCCTTTATGAAATAATACATTGCGTCATTTAAAGTTTTTTGTCCTCCACTACCTCCGAAAGATAAAACAAAAGGAATATTTTTATCTATATCTAACACTTTATATGCTTCTTCTTTATTTATTTCAAGAATTTCTTTGCGAATTGGGTTTCCAGTATTTAAAACTCTATCAGGATATTTAAAATATTTTTTTGCTTCGTCAAAAGTTACAGCAACTTTATCAACATATCTTGATAATATTTTATTTGTAATACCAGGAAAAGCATTTTGTTCATGTATTAATGCAGGTATTTTTTTCTTTTTTGCCATATATACCACTGGTCCACATACATATCCGCCAGTACCTATTACTACATTTGGTCTAAAATCTTTTATTATTTTTTTTGCGTCATTGATTCCATGAATTAATTCCTTAATAGCTATAAGTGATTCTTTGTTTATTTTTCTAGGCATTCCCTTCACTCTTATAGTTCTAAATTGAAATCCTTCCTTTGGAACTAGCTCTGATTCTAAACCTTTTTCTGTTCCAACATAAAGAATTTCTGCATTTTTATCTTTACGTTTTATTTCTTTTGCAATGGCTAAAGCAGGATAGATATGCCCTCCAGTGCCTCCACCTGTAATCAAATACTTCATAATCTTCAGCTCCTATCTAAATTTGCATGCCTTGAAATGTTCAGTAATATTCCTATGGCAGACATATAAATCATCAAGGAAGTACCTCCATAAGAAACGAAAGGTAGCGTAATTCCTGTAGTAGGTATAGACGATGTTACTACTGCTATATGAATTAAAGATTGAACTGTCACTAAAGCTGTAATTCCTGATGCTAAGAAGCATCCAAAACTATCATCTATACTAAGTGCGATACGTATTCCCCTCCAAATAATTAACATCAATATTAGAATAACAGTTAAAGTACCTAGAAAACCTAATTCTTCCCCTATAATTGAAAATATAAAATCATTGTAGGACTCAGGTATATATGAAAACTTTTGTCTGCTTTTCCCTAATCCTAAACCAAATAATCCACCTGAACCTAGAGCATATAAAGATTGTACCGCTTGCCAGCCAATATCAAGTTTATAAGCAAAAGGATCTCTAAATGCAGTTATTCTATTTCGTCTATATGCATTATCTGGTCCTGATAATACTAAAAATCCCAGACCTACTGCCCCTACGCCCATAAAAATCAAATGATATAAATTCATCCCAGCTATAAAGAACATACTCATTAAAGTACCTGCTAAGGTAATAGTAGTGCCTAAATCTTTTTGCACATATATAAAACCACAGGATATACCTATAATGATTAAAGCAGGTATTGTTCCTTGTTTTAAAGTTCTTATATGTTCCTTCTTATTTGAAAGAAAGTTTGCAAAATAGATAATAGAACCAATTTTTATAGCATCAGAAGGCATAAAAGTTGTAAATCCCAAATTAATCCATCTTCTAGCACCTTTTGCTTCTTTTCCTAGTGGTGAAAATATTAAAGCACCAGAAATCAAAGCTAGTAAGTATACCCAAAATGAATACTTCTTCCAAATTTTATAATCAATATTCATACAAATTATCATTCCCACTAGGCCTACAGATGCAGCTATTATTTGTTTCTTTAAAAAGTGATAACCATCTCCAAAGTCCTGCATAGCCTCTGGCCAGGATGAACTAAATACCATGATTATACCAATAAATACTAAAATTAAAGCTCCCATAAGCAAACTAAAATCAACAGCTTTTTTCTTTTTCACTGATTTCCCTTTTGCCATTTTAATCCTCCTTTAGACCATAAACGGCATCCTTAAAATCTTGACCTCTTTCTTCAAAGTTACTGTACATATCCCAAGATGCACAAGCAGGAGATAATAAAATATTATCCTTCCTTTGACCAAGGTCATAGGCTAATTTAACTGCTTCATGCATATTTTCTACTAAATGTATATTATTAAATCCGCAAGTTAAAGCAGTTTCTTTAATTTTTTCCTTAGTTTCTCCTAAAAGTATTAGATCTTTAACCTTTCCATTAAAAGATTTAATTAATTCATCGAATTCAGATCCCTTATCATACCCACCTGCTATTAATATTATTGGACTATTTATAGCTTCTATTGCTTTAATAGTTGAATCAGGATTTGTTCCTTTAGAATCATTATAAAAAGACATTTCATCTATAGTCTCTACATATTCTATTCTATGTTCTAATCCTTTAAACTCTGATAAAACTTTTGCTATTATTTCTACGTCTATGCCCATAGCCCATCCTACTGCAATACTTGCTAGTGCATTTTCTAATATTATTTTAAGGTCTTTGTGTGGTAGGGCTTTTATAATGGTTTCTCCATCTTTTATAACTATATAGTCACCATCAATATATACACCATTATCTAATTTATGATTTACACTAAACCAAATAATATTTGAATTAACTTCCTCTTCCATTTCTCTAAGAGTCTTATCATCATAATTTAATACTGTATAATCAGATTCATCTTGATTTTTAAATATCTTTTTCTTAGCACTAATATAATTATTTAATGAACCATGCCAATTTAAGTGGTCTGGTGTAATATTAGTTATAAGGCTTACTCTTGGTTTAAAATATATAGTATTTTCTAATTGAAAGCTACTGGCTTCTATTACAAAAACATCTTCTTTTTCTGCATTCACCATATTCCATAGAATACCAACACCGATATTCCCTGCAACATATGTATTGTAATCAGCCTTCTTAAAAATTTCACCTATTAAAGCCGTAGTAGTTGTTTTTCCATTAGTACCTGTTATGGTTATTATCCTATCTGTAGGAGAAATCCTATATGCAAGTTCAATATCTGTTGTTATTTCAATATTTCTTAGCTGAGCCTTTAGTAAAATAGGAGCTGTTGGTGGAATACCAGGACTTTTAACTATTAAATCAATATCCTCTAAAGGTATATCATTAGTATTTAAATGTTTTTCAACATATATATCTTTAGTATTATCAAAAAAATCCTTCAATTCCTCTTTAGTTTTAGAATCAGATACTACAATATTTGCTCCCAATCTATGAAGAGCTTTTACAGTAGACAATCCAGAGACACCAAGTCCAAGAACTAAAACCCTTTTATTTTTCAAGTACATAAAACCAGCTCACTTTCCTTAAATTAAACTTAAAATTCCAATCAAACAAAGAATTACTGTGGCAGTCCAAAACACTGCTACTACTTTAGTTTCTTTCCAGCCTTTTTGCTCATAATGGTGATGTAGCGGTGCCATCAAAAATACTCTTTTCCCAGTTAATTTAAAAGATGCTACTTGTATAATTACCGATAAAGTCTCTATAAAATAAACTCCACCTACTATTGGTATTACAAGGGGAATATTTAATAGTATGGCTATGGCTGCGACTGCACCTCCTAAGGCTAATGATCCAGTATCTCCCATAAATACCTTCGCCGGATGTGCATTATGTATCAAAAATCCCAGACATGCTCCTGCCAATGCAGTTGAAAATATGGAGATGCTTCCCATACCCCAATTTAATGCAATAAGTCCAAAAAAGGATAATATTATTAATGTGACACCAGATGCTAATCCATCTAAGCCATCAGTTAAGTTTACTGCATTTACAGTAGCTACTACTACAAAAGCAATAAATGGAATATAAAGAGGACCTAAATCTAAATATTGATTGTTCAAGAAAGGTACAATCAGTTTAGTGCCTAAAATAGATGTAGATGATTGATAAACTGCCAGTACAGTAGCTAACATTACTTGCCCTATTAATTTTTGATAAGCTCGAAGTCCTAATGATCTTCTTTTAACTACTTTTATGTAGTCATCAATAAATCCAATTAAACCAAAACCAAAAGTAGATATTAACAGAATATACATATCCTTATTCATCATACCTGATGTCAATACTGTAATGACTAAAGCTATAAAAATAATAATTCCACCCATAGTAGGGGTTCCAGATTTTTTTAAATGGGTTTGTGGTCCATCATCTCTAACACTTTGCCCTATTTTCAGTCTTCTTAATAATGGAATCATTATTGGACCCAGAATAAGAGTAATCAAAAAAGAAATGGAAATTGTTCTAAAAATATCTATATATTCAATCATTTA
The DNA here is from genome assembly GCF_018917285.1 of Tissierella carlieri. Taxonomy (NCBI): domain Bacteria; kingdom Bacillati; phylum Bacillota; class Tissierellia; order Tissierellales; family Tissierellaceae; genus Tissierella; species Tissierella carlieri. The sequence goes on from NZ_JAHLOH010000046.1 coordinate 16,937, forward strand.
TTTTCTCCTCTCAAGTATCTAATCCAAGTCTTAATTATTCTTTGAATGTAAATAATCAAGAACAATTTGTCTTTCATCACAGGGATAAGTTTTTCCCTTAATAAGGGTATAAGTTTCATGCCCCTTTCCAGCTAGCAATATTATATCTTTAGGTCTAGCATTATCTATCGCATATTTTATGGCTTCTATTCTATCAACTATTTTTATATATTTTCCATTTGCTTTTCTTGTACCAACCAAAACATCTTCAATTATCATCTCTGGGTCCTCATACCTTGGATTATCTGATGTAACTATAAATAAATCTGCATGACGTCCTACAGTTTCTCCCATTTCTGGCCTTTTAGTCTTGTCTCTATTGCCACCTGCCCCGAATACAACTATTTTTCTACCTTCTGCAAATTCATCAATGACAGTAAGTACCTTATCTAGAGCATCTGCAGTATGGGCAAAATCAATAATAACCGTATAATCAGTATTTGTAGGCACAACCTCGAATCTTCCCTTTATCTCTTCAACTGCTTCTAGCCCCTTTTTAATAATTTCTAAAGGAATTTCATATGAATATGCACAAGCTGCTGCTGCCAATGCATTATATACACTAAACTCTCCTGGTACATTTAGAAGTACATTAGTTTTACCCTTAGGAGTATTTAAAGTAAATCTGACTTTAGATAATGTAAATTCTATATCAGATGCAAAAACATCTGACTTTTCCTTTATTCCATATGTTAGTAAAGGCACCCTTTCCCCTACTATTTCAACAATCTTCTTTCCATAATCGTCATCTATATTTATTATATTAGCTTTATCTGTTTTATAGAAAAGCTTTAATTTACTATTAAAATATTTTTCCATTGTTTCATGATAATCTAAATGATCTTTAGTAAGATTAGTAAATAATCCTATTTGAAAATCCATATACTCTACTCTTTTAAGTTCTAAAGAATGAGATGAAACTTCCATAATACAAGTATCTGTTTCTATATCTGCCATTTTCTTTAATAAATCATGAATAATTAAGGCATTTGGCGTAGTATTATCAATTTTTATATTTTCATCTCCAATAACTGCTCCAATAGTTCCAATAATCCCTACTTTTTTATTGTTTTCCTCTAATATGCTTTTAATAAAATAAGTGATAGATGTCTTGCCATTAGTTCCCGTTATACCTATCATCTGCAGATTCTTCCATGGCTCTTCATGAAAGATACCAGAAAATTTTGCCAGTGCATCTATTGAATTTTCCACCTTAATTACTGTAATATCCTCATCAATAGATACTTGCTTCTCTACTACTACTCCTACAGCTCCATTTTCTATTGCCTTGTCAATGTAATCATGTCCATCTACAGTAAATCCTTTTTCTGCAATAAATAGGTTCCCTTTTTGTATTTTCCTTGAATCATTTTCAACTCCAGTTATATTTATGTCTAGTTTTCCTTTAATTAACTCAAATTCATAGTCTCTTGTAATATACTTTAGATTCATAATGCACCTACTTTCTTTTATCCTATATGAAAATATTAACTAAAAGGCAACTTCATTTAAGTTGCCTCTAATTATATTACTCTTATGTCTCACCAAATTCAACCTCTATTTTTGTATTGATAGGTATCTCTTCACCAGGTATTGGATTTTGAGTCTTGGCTTTTCCTTCTCCCTTTAGCTCATAATTTAGATTTAACTCATCAAGAATTTTAATTACATCTTCCTTATCTTTTCCAATAAGATAAGGCATTATGATTCGTTTTCCTGCTTTTTCATTTACATATAAATCTACTATTGAGCCTTTTTGAACTTCTGTATTTGGTAATGGAAATTGATCTATTACAACTGAATCAGAGGTTAAGTTTAAATATTCAGTTGTATACTTTAGTCCTTTCTCAGTGAAAATCTTTCCTGCATCACCAATCTTCATATTTCTCGCATCTGGTACTATTACCTTTTCAATAATTTGCCCTTTCTCATCTTCTGTAAAAACTGGTGTAACTTCGAGATGGTTCAAAGTCTCTTCTAACACAGTCTTAGCTATAGGTGCTGCTATAGTTCCCCCATAATATTGCCCAACAGGTTCATCTACTACAACCAATATTGCCACTTGAGGGTTATCTGCTGGAGCTACACCAACAAAAGAGCCAATATACTTACCTGGTGCATATCTACCATCAATAATCTTCTGAGCAGTACCTGTTTTTCCACCTACTCTAAATCCTGGAATATATGCCTTAGTTCCTGTACCTTCACTAACTACATTTTCTAACATTTCCATTATAGTCTTAGAAGTTGATTCTGATATAACCTTTCTTTTTATTTCTGGCTCAAATGTTTCAACAATTTTTCCTTCATCATCTATTAACTCTTTTACAAGTCTAGGCTTCATTAAATTACCACCATTAGCAATGGAAGATACTGCATTAATTAACTGTAAAGGAGTAACTGCTATACCATGACCATAGGACATTGTAGCCAAATTTACTTCCTTTATGCTATCTGTACTAGCTGGTATAATGCCTCCCTGTTCTCCATTTAAATCTATATCTGTGGTTTCACCAAATCCAAAAGCTTTTATGTATTTATATAATAATTCTTTCCCTACTTTTCTACCTAAATCAACAAAAGCTACGTTACAGGAATTGTTCATTGCCTCTATAAATGTCTGATCTCCATGAGGATTATACCATCTAGCACATCTTAATAATACACCTTTTATATCTCTAACAAACCCATTACAATAAAAGTGAGAGTTTAGGTTAGCAATATTCTCTTCAATGGCAGCAGCTGCAGTAATTACCTTAAATGTTGATCCTGGTTCATAGGCATCATTGATAGCAAAATTTCTCCACATATCATACCAACGTTTTTGAAGCTCTTCCTGTGGCAATGCTTCCCATTCTTTTTTAGTTTCTTCATTTAATGGTATTCTTGGATTATTAGGATCATAATCCGGCTTAGAAGACATCGCTAAAACATCTCCTGTTTTTGGTTCCATCAATATAATAGAAACATTCTTAGCGCCTGTAACTATTGCAGCTTCTTCAGCTGCTTTATCTGCAAAATGTTGTATTGTCTCATCTATAGTTAAAACAACTGACAGCCCATCTGATGCTTCATATATCTTTTCACCATCAAAAGGTAATTGTCTACTTGCTGCATCTGTAGTTTTTACCCATTTTCCTGGTGTACCAGTCAAATATTTGTCATAAGTCCTTTCAATCCCATATAATCCATTATTGTCAATATCAGTAAAACCTAATACAAAAGAAGCAAAATTTCCATATGGATAATATCTTCTATTATCATCTACTATTTCTATACCAGGTAATTTTAATTTTCTCAACTCTGCAGCTTCTTCTCTAGTTATCCACTGTTTTAATTTTTCAGTTCCTATCTTTTTAGTAATCTTTGTATATACAACTTCCTCATCTAGGCCTAAAACTCTCGCCACTTCTTTTGCCGTTTTATGAGCATCTTTTATATCAGGCGGACTAGCCCATACTGTAGATGCTGTTATACTTACTGCTAACTTTTTGCCTTTCCTATCATAAATAACTCCACGTTTTGATTTTATAGTTATTCCTTTGGTCCACTGTTCTAATGCACCTTTCTTCAGTTCTTCACCTTTTACTATCTGTAAGTAACCTAATCTTCCAATCAAAAGTATAGAAACCATAACTACTACACCAAAAACAAATAATAATCTTTTCTTAGATGAATAACTGGGTTTTGCCAAAGCAACTACCTCCTAAAACAAGTTTGTAACCATGCTAAATACCTTTCTTATTTGCTTTCCAATACTACTTTTTTCCACATGTTCCACTTTATTGTCATTTATTGAAACGTATACTATCTGTCCCTCAGTTGGATAATTCATGCCTAATTTTGTAACTGCATCCTCTGCAATTTTTACTGAGGATTTTATTCCTTCAAGATCAGCTACTAAATCTAATTTTACCTTCTCAAGCTCTACTTTCTGCCTTTCTAAATTAGTTATTTCTTGTCTCACTGCTGTTATATTTGCATATCGAAATAATATAGATAAAGCTATCCCTAAGATTACCATAGGTATACTCATAATTGTCAGCTTTGCAAGGCTATTATTTTTCTTCTTCTTTTTTTCTTGTATTTTCCTTGTTTTCTTTCTTGGTTTCTCTTTGACTTCTAGTGCTTCTGTAGGGTAATAACTAAGCTCTTTCGCTACTAACAATTTATTCTCCCCCTTTTCTATTTAGAACATTAAGTTTCTCAGCTATCCTAAGCTTAGCTGATCTAGACCTAGGATTTATAGTTATTTCTTCTTCGCTTGGTATTATTGGTTTTCTAGTAATAATTTCTATCTCTCTAGTTTTCTGACATACACATTTTGGTAAATGTGGTGGACAAATACAGTCAAGATATAATTCCTTAAATCCTTCTTTTACAATTCTATCTTCTAAAGAATGAAAAGTAATAATAGCTAATCTACCATTTGGATTTAAAAGGTTCACCATCTTAGGAATTGATTCTATTAAAACATCTAGCTCTCTATTTACTTCTATGCGAATCGCTTGAAATGTTTTCTTAGCTGGGTGATGTCCATCTTTCCTTACTTCCTTTGGTATTGCTTTCTTAATAGCTGACACTAGCTGAAGTGTTGTGTCAATAGATTTTTCTTTCCTTTCTTCAACAATAAACTTAGCTATCCTTCTAGCCCATCTATCTTCACCGTAATTCCAGATGATTTTTTCCAATTCTTCTTCAGAATACTTATTTACTACATCCCAAGCAGAAAAAGAACTTGTCTCATCCATTCTCATATCTAATGGTGCATCTTTATTATGGGAAAACCCTCTGCTTTCTTCATCTAACTGATGTGATGACACACCTAAGTCTAAAAGAATTCCATCTACTTTTTCAATCCCTAAATCACTTAATACTTCATATATATTTTCATAGTTATTGTGAATTAATATTACCTTGTCACTATATTCTTTAAGTACTTCACTTGCTTTTTTTAATGCATTTAAATCTTGGTCTATTCCTATTAACTTTCCTGTAGTTAATCTCTTCACAATCTCAGCTGAATGGCCAGCACCTCCTAAAGTTCCATCTACATATATTCCATCTTCTTTTATATTTAATCCATCTAATATTTCCTTCAATAAAACTGATATATGCTCGAATTTCATACAATCTCCCCCAGTTATATCCCTAACTCAGCCATCTTCTCTGCTATACTATCATAAGATAAATTATCATCATCATTGTAAGCATCCCATTCTTCCTTGCTCCAAATCTCTATCCTAGTAGATACACCTATAACTACAGCATCTTTATCTAATCTGGAATGTTCCCTAAGATTAGCTGGTATAAGAACTCTCCCTTGCTTATCTAAAGCACCTTCACTAGCTCCTGCAAAGAAGAACCTAATGAATGCTCTCGCATCACGGTTGGTAAGTGGTAATGTTTTAAGTTTTTCTTCTAAAACAGCCCATTCATTTTTAGGATATACAAAGAGGCAATTATCAAGTCCTTTAGTCATAACAAATTCTTCCCCTAATTCTTCTCTGAATTTAGAAGGCATTATTATTCTTCCTTTAGTATCTAAAGTATGTTGATATTCACCAATAAACATACCAATCACTCACTTGCTGTATATTTCTTACCACTTTCCACCACTTTCTACCACTATATATACTATTCTACACTAAATTAAAAAATCCTTCCACCCTTTTTTGAAAAAAAACAATTTAGTACTTTAGTCATAGTTCTCTATTTTTCGACATTACAGGGTAAAATGACATAAAAAAACTGCTGGCATTTTTTACCAACAGTTAAAATTTATTCTTTATATTTTTTCTTATTCTATAAAATATATACATTGGAATAACAACTCCTATTACACTTACAAGCTGCGCAACCCTAATTGGTCCAAACATTAGGCTATCCGTTCTAAGTCCTTCTATAAAAAATCTAATAAATGAATATAAGGATAAATATAATAGAAAAACTTCTCCTTTAACTTTTTGTTTATTCTTTCCATACCATAGAAGGAACAAAAAAACTAAGAAATTCCAAATGGATTCATAAAGGAAAGTAGGATGTACCTTTACTCCATTTACCATAATTCCCCAAGGTAAATTTGTAGGACCACCATGGGCTTCTTGATTTATAAAATTTCCCCATCGCCCTATTGCCTGAGCTAGTATTAAGCTAGGAGCACATACATCTGCAATTGTCCAAAAATCTATTTTGCGAATTCTGGTAAAAATAATGGCTACAATAATAGCAGTGATTATGGCTCCATGTATTGCCAATCCCCCATTTCTAATATTTAATGCTTCTATAGGATTATACTTATACATATCCCAACTAAATACTACATAATACAATCTCGCACCTACTAAACATAAAGGAACTTCCCATATTAGGAAATCCATTAAAGTTTCTTCATCAAGTCCAACTCTTTTAGCTTCTTGAATAGCAAGTATAGTACCTATTAGTACCCCTGTAGCAATTAAAATACCATACCATCTAATTTCAAGTCCAAAAATCTGAAATGCAATTGGATCCATAATAAAACCACCTTTCAAAATACTTCATTGGACTAGTATATCACAAATTAAGATTGATTTCTATTATCTCAAGGGATTTATTATGGACAAGACAGAATTATCTTTTGTAAAATGATTGTTAAATCTCTCAACTATATCTTTATATTCAATAGATTCCAAGATATCTAAATAATCTATTAATAAGAAATCATCGAAATACAAAGAAATAAATGTATTTGCAATAAATTCAACAGAATTCAGCCCCATTAGGAACTCTCCCATACTTTTCTTCTTTATACGATTGAAATCCTCTTCTAATAAAATTGAAGTTATTTCTTTTTCAAAGAACAACATGATTCTATTATATACCTCTTTGGGATCCTTTGATTCACCTACAATCATAGAATGTCCATAGGATTTTTTCCCTGTATAATATGCTCCAAAACTACTATCAATAAGCCCTTCTTCATACATATCATTATAAAATACAGAGCTAGATCCAAATAACATATCAAGTATAAAATTTGTAATAAAATCTTTTCTAACTCGCTTTTCTCCCTCTAGCTCATTATTTGTATCCTTAAATCCAATATAAAACAAAGGGCTAGACGTCATCATGCTTTCTTCAATAAACTTTTCTCTTACTTCTTTAGGTTCCTCTGGAAAAACTCTATTGATTTTTTCTACTTCCTTATAATCCTTTCTCTCTGATTCATCTATTACTTTGATTATCTCATCAAAGGATAGATCGCCTACGATAAATATAACCATATTGGTTGGACTATAGAATGTGTCATAGCATTTATAAAGTAGTTCCTTGTTTATATTTTGGATACTTTCCACAGTTCCAGCTATATCTATTTTTACTGGATTCTCATTATACATTGCACCTAGGCAATTAAAAAATACCCTCCAACTTGGATTATCTCTATACATATTTATTTCTTGGGCAATAATTCCCTTTTCTTTTTCTACATTTTCATCAGTAAAATATGGATGCTGTACAAACTCTACTAATAGGGCCAGATTATCATAAAAGTTTTCAGTAGATGAAAACAAATATGCTGTTTGAGTAAAATTAGTATAAGCGTTAACATTTGCTCCTAATCTGGAGAATTTATCAAAAATATTTTGTTCAGGCTCTTCAAAAAGTTTATGTTCTAAAAAATGTGCAATGCCTTCAGGCACTTCTACTGTTTCTTTTTCTCCTATTGGTGTAAATACATTATCAATGCTACCATAATCAGTGGCAAATATTGCATATTGTTTTGTATATCCTTCCTTTGGCATAAAATAAACTTTTAAGCCAGATTTCATCTTTTTATAATAAAGTTTTTCTCTTATTTTTTCGTTTTCGTATATTTTGATATCCAACTTATATACCTCCTTCTATTTTTAGGCTGTTTTAGTATCTATGTCATTTCTAAGCTTTTGAATTTTTCATGAAGTATATAGTATCAAGAACAACCTTCGACATAGCTTCTGTTATCTCTTCTCTACTAACACTATCAATATCTCTTAAGATTTCTTCCAAAGATCTACTATCTTCAGATAATATTTGACTAAAGAAATATTCCGATATAAGAAAAATACTATCTCTAATAGATTCCGTTGAAGATTTTATGGATTTTTTTGATACCTCTATATCTTCGTCAGTAAAGTTTCCATGTTTCATTTCTTCTAACTGCTCTTTTACAATATCTATTGTTTTTTCAAAATTATTAAATTCAATACCACCATCTATTAACATAATGGATTTATATTTATAAATAGTAGAAGTAATATAATAAGCTAAACTTTCCTTTTCTCTTACATTTCTAAATAATTTAGAATTTGGCCCCCCACCTAGAATATCACTTGCTACTATAAGGCCATTATATAATCTATCCTCATAGGGAATTCCCGTTCTGTAACCCAGTACTAATTTCCCTTGAGTTACATCTAAATCTTCATGCACCATATTTTTAGTTTGAACTCCTGATATAATTTGTTCCCTTGGTATAGTGATAACGCTATCTCTTTCTACTTTTTCTATATTTTTAATATACTCTATTAATTTTTCATCATATTCCCCAACATAAAATATTTCTATAGGAGATGTATTAATTACATTTTGATAATGCTTATACAATATGCCTTCGTCTATATTTTCCAAATCATCTATATTACCTAACGGAAAAATACTAAACTTTTCATTTCTGCACATTTCTTCTATACATCTATCTAGGGCATAAGATCTTTTATCATTTATTCTTCCTTCAATTTTATGTCTCAAATTTTCTTTTTCTTGTTCAACATAATCTCTTCTAAAATATCCTTTTTCCAAAGCTGGATTATAAATAATAGATTTCAAGAGATTAATTACTTCATAAATATAATCTCCATCACCTACATAATCACCATTAACAGTCTCTACAGTAAATCTAAGAACATGCTTCTCGCCTCTTTTATTAATAGCTATACTTAGGCTTGCTCCATAGGTTTCTTCTAGCTTTCTTTGTATCTTTAAGTTTGTATCATATTCAGCTGTACCTCTCTTAAGGACTAAGGGCAGTAAAGCATTTTTGGTAACCTCCTCCTTAGACAAGGGTCTTAAAAAATAATAACTAAGTAAATTAGATTTAAATTTATCTGTTCTTATTAAGTTTAGATATATCCCATTTCCAATTTTGATTCTTTCTGATTTTAGTGTCAAATTGATTCCTCCTTCTCATATATTATTTTACTATACCCAAAATTAAATTTGTTACTTATATTAATATTATGTATTTAATAAAAAAATACAAAAAACCCAATCTTTCCAATTGGGTTTCAGATTTATTATTTGTTTTTTTCAATCATTTTACTAATTTCACCAACATGTTTATCATAGGGTGAACCATTCAATAGATCACTTATAATCTGTACAATCTGAAAAAAAGTCTTTTCATCATTAGATATTAATACTTCTTTAATCCCTGCATCCTTTTCCATGACTAAGCTATTAATTAAGTCTTTAGTATCTTCTGTAAGCACTGTATCATGTGCCATGATTACAGAAACCAGCGCTGTATCGTTGAAGATAATAGTTGCTGCATCATCTATACCAAAAAGTTCAACTACATAATCCGCCAAATCTTCTGACCTATCTATTATTATCTTATCTTCGATTGATACTTCTACTGCTGTATCCTCCGGCTCCTCTATCTCAACTATTTCTTCGTCTTTAACAGCCTTACAGCCAATTTGTAAAAACAACATTAAAGCTAATATAAATAATAAATATCTTTTCAATTTATCCCTCCTCTTATTATAGTTTTTCATAATTTTCAAATTTTATAACAAGAAAAGGAAAATATTTATTTTTTTAGATTTCTTTTGCTATTTTAACACCAGAGCTAGTTCCCAATCTAGTAGCACCTGCTTCTATCATTTTCTTTGCGGACTCCAAATCTCTAACTCCTCCAGATGCCTTAACTTCTAATTTATCTCCTACTACAGATTTCATCAACCTTACATCTTCTACAGTTGCACCGCCTGTGGAGAATCCCGTTGATGTTTTCACAAAATCAGCTCCTGCTTCCATAGAAAATTCACAGGCCTTAATTTTTTCTTCATCAGTAAGAAGGCATGTCTCTATTATTACTTTTACTATTGCTTTACCTCTAGATGATTCCACCACAGCTTTTATATCATCTTTAACAGTTTTATAATCTTTTATCTTTAAAGCTCCTATATTAATTACCATATCTATTTCATCAGCACCATTGTTTATTGCATCTATAGCTTCAAAAGCTTTAACCTCTTTTGTATTGGCACCTAATGGAAATCCTACAACAGTCGCCACTTTTACATTTGAATTCTTTAAAATATCCTTACAAAATTTTACATAATAAGGATTTACACATACAGCAGCAAAATTATTTTCCATTGCTTCTTTACATAAAGTTTCAATCATATCTTTTGTGGCTTCTGGCTTCAATACAGTATGATCTATCATTCCTAATATATTTACCATCATGTCACCTCCAAAGTTATTTGACTAACTCCACCAAATCCCCATTCTTTATTCCTGCTGCATTTCCTTCTTCTACATCAACATGCATTTCAAGAGCAAAATCTTCAGATACTCTAACTAATACATTATTAAATACTAAACCTCTTTCTCCACCTACTTTTATACTTACTATATCTTTATCTGCTACCCCAAATTCTTCTCCATCACTTGTGTGCATATGAATATGCCTTGCTGCTACTATGATGCCTTCTGATATTTCGACCTCACCCTTTGGACCAATAAGTTTTGCCCCTGGAGTACCTTTAATATCACCAGAATTTCTAACCATTGGTTTTACACCTAATGCAAAGGCATCTGATATTGATAACTCAAATTGAGTGTTTGATCTAACTGGTCCTAATATTCTTACGCCCTTTAATATGCCTTTCGGTCCTACAACGTCAACCTTTTCATCACAGGCATATTGCCCTGGTTGAGATAAGTCTTTCATCTTTGTCAATTGATATCCTTCTCCAAATAAAATATCTAAATCTTTCTGGCTTAAATGTATATGTTTATTTGATAAAGCTATTGGTAATTGTGTTCTCATTTTTCTTCATCCTCCTATAAATTATGTATCCTAGATTTATTATAAAACTTTGTCCCAAAAAAATCAAAGACTATTCCAATATCTCCCACATGGTCTCATAGAAATTAGGATATGATATATTTACACATTGAGTATCTATAATCTTCGATTCTCCTATTATATTTAAGGCTGCTATAGATAGAGCCATTGCAATTCTATGATCATTATAAGTATTCACATTGGTCGGATTTAAAGATTTTTTCCCATTTACTATTAATCCATCTGACAACGCTTCAATGTCAGCACCCATTTTCCTCAGCTCATTAACCATAGCCTTTATCCTATCAGTTTCTTTATATTTAAGCTCTTCTGCATTTCTAATTATTGTAGTACCTTCTGCAAAGGCAGCAGCTACAGCTATTATAGGAATCTCATCAATTAACCTTCCTATAATGTTTTCATCTAATTTAATTCCTTTCAATGGAGAGTAGGAAACATGTATATCTCCAATAGGCTCATTATTTATAGTTCTTATATTTTCTATCCTGAGATTTCCTCCCATGGCCTTTATTACATCAATAATCCCTGATCTCGTAGGATTAATTCCCACATCTTTAATGACAATAGAGGAATCTTTAATTATACTAGCTCCTACTATAAAAAATGATGCAGAGGAAATATCTCCAGGAACATAAATTTCCTTGCCTTTAAACTCCCCTTGCCCAAAATATTCAAGCATTCTTTCGGTATGATCTCTAGTTGTTTTTTTCTCTATAACTTTAGTCTTTCCTTTGCTGTAAATAGAAGCAAGGAGAATAGAAGACTTCACTTGAGCACTAGCAATAGGTAACTCATATTCAATTCCCTGCAATCCATCTGAAGGATAGATCCTAAGTGGGGGATATTTATTTTCTTCCCCTTTAATATTTACCCCCATTTTGGTTAAGGGAATAATAATTCTATCCATTGGTCGTTTACTTAAAGAATCATCTCCTATAAGAGTTGAAGAAAATTTTTGCCCCCCTAGTATTCCAGCTAACAACCTCATTGTAGTACCTGAATTGCCACAATCTAGAGGTTTATTAGGTTTTTCTAGGCTATATATCCCCTTGCCTTGAATTCTCACCCTATTCTCTTTTCCATCGATATCTATTTTAATACCCATTTCTCTAAAACATTCAATTGTTCTTAAAGTATCTTCAGATAATAAAACATTTTCAATAGTCGTTTCTCCTTTAGAAATGGAGCCAAGCATTACCGCCCTATGAGAAATAGATTTATCACCTGGTATTTTTATTTCACCTCTTAAAGCTTTTATTCCTTCTATCTTCAAAATCTACACCCTTTCAACTATAAAAAATTTATTTTCAACTGGTTTTATAACTCATAGGAAAATTCTCATAAATTATTCCTTTTTATAATCATTTAATATTGCTTTTATAATAAGTTCTTCTTCTACATCATAAAATATATTTACTTTACCCCTTCCTACAGGTAAAATAAAGGAAATCTTCCCATATTTATTTTTCTTATCGTTCTTCATATATTCTAAAAGAATATTTATTTCATCATTACTAAAGATTATTTGTTCCACTAAAGGACTCAATACTTTTATGATTTCATTATAATATTCCTTATCTATAAGATTTCTTTCATAGGCAATATTGCTTTCATACATCATACCAAGTATAACTGCCTCACCATGATTATATTTTGTATATCCAAAAAAAGATTCTATACTATGACCAACAGTATGTCCAAAGTTTAGGTTTTGCCTAATACCAGCATCTAATTTATCTTTCTCTACCATAGACAATTTTATTTTTATAGATTTTTCTATAATAAATGAGAGTACCTTCATATCTCTACTATAAACTTTATTCATATTTCTCTCTATATATTTAAAAAAATTATAATCCTGGATTAAGCCATATTTAATTATTTCTCCAAGTCCACAGGTGATTTCTTTTTCTGGCAATGTATGAATAAAGGAAGTACAAATTAAAGTTATTAAAGGAAAATGGAAAGAACCTATTATATTTTTATGGCCAGAAAAATCTATTCCCGTCTTACCTCCTATACTGCTATCAACTTGAGATAATAAAGTTGTAGGAATCTGAACATATTCAATCCCTCTTTTGTATGTCGCAGCAGCAAAACCTGCTAAATCCCCTACCACTCCACCACCTAGACAAAGAATCCTACCTTTTCTATCAATATTCCTTTGGATTAATAAACTATATATATTGGATAATTCCTCTAGGTTTTTGCTGGCTTCCCCTGAAGGAATTATATATATTTCTTCTCTCCCCTTTAATAAATTCTCTAATTCTTCTTTATATATATTATATACATTCTCATCGGTTACAAGAATAAAATTATCATCAATCAAATATTGATATAATTCTTCCCATATATTATCTACCTGTTTCCACACCATTTCATTACCTGCTTTCTAAATATTTAAGATAATTATTATAATTTATCTTAATCTCCTCTAAAAAATCTCCTCCAAATTTTTTAATTAATTCGTCTGCTAATATATATGCTACCATGGACTCGGCAACTATACTAGCAGAAGGAACTGCACATGTATCTGACCTTTCAAATTGTGCAATTGCTTTCTCTTTAGTCAGCATATCCACAGTCTCTAAAGGTCTCTTAAGAGTAGGTATTGGCTTCATAGCTGCCCTTATAACTATATCTTCTCCGTTTGATATACCAGCTTCTATTCCCCCCGCATTATTTGTTCTTCTCTTATACCTATTATCATCGTAGAGAATTTCATCATGAAATTTGGACCCTAAGGCTGATGCTGCAATACCCCCTAATCCAAATTCAATACCTTTTATCCCCTGTATACTTATACATGCTGCTGCCAGTCTTCCATCTAGTTTTGTATCCCAATTAGCATGACTACCTAATCCTATAGGAATATTACTGGCTATAATTTCTATAATCCCACCTAATGTGTCTCCATCTTCTTTTGCTTCTTGGATTTTATTTATCATTTTCTTCTCAGAACATTTATCAATTACTCTAATACTTGACTGATCAACTCCAGTAAGCTCCCTAATTTCCAAGCCATTGTAATAATCAATATTTGAATTTACACCACCTATATTTATAACATGACTGTAAATATTTATATTAAATTCTTTTAATAGGAGTTTACAGATACTGCCTAAGGCTACACGCATAGCTGTTTCTCTTGCCGATGCTCTCTCTAGAATATTCCTGCCACCCTTTTGATTATATTTTAATGCACCTGCTAAATCTCCATGACCTGGCCTTGGTTTGGTAACCTCTACCAACTCAATATTTGTACCTCTATTTTTAATGGATATAGTAATAGGACTTCCCGTGGTAAAATTTTTACTTACACCTGATAATATATTTACTTCATCACTCTCTATTTGCATTCTAGCTGATCTACCAAACCCCATCTGCCTCCTTTTCAAGTCTTTATTTATATAATCTATATCCAGATATAGATTAGCAGGTATTCCATCAATTATGCCTACAAGAGATTCACCATGGGATTCGCCAGCCGTTAAAAATCTTATCATTTTTTACACCTCCTTATATAAGAAAAGCTTTTAATGTCATATTAGAGAATGCTTTTATTGACCAATGCATAAGCGATTTGCCCGGAATCAAAAATTTAAGTGATCTGCTTAAAATTCATTATGGTCAAGTTCTTGATATGAAACATTAAAGTAGAACTTTCCTATTCGTTATAAAAAACTTCTACCTGTGAAGGTAGAAGTCTTTTATGTTCCAAATATTTTTGCCTATTTCATATAATTCTTCCTTAACATCTAATCTTTTATCTACAGGCTCCTCATCTGTATTAGATATAAAATAGTTTCCTTTGTAATTAGCATTTATAGCCTTAAAAAAATAGTCCATCACAGCTATAGAGCCATTAAACTGATTATATGCAAAGGGAGCTCCGCCTGTAGCTAAAAACACACCTGTCCTCTCTTCATTTCGCTTGTACTGCTTACCTAAAGAGTATTTTAAGGACCAATATTTTTGGCATCTATCTATCATATTTTTTGTCACCCCATTTACTGAGTTAAAATAAATAGGTGCTGCTAATATTATTATATCACTATTATCAAAGCCTTCATAAATAGAACTCATATCGTCTTTACTTACACAGGCTTCTATCTTTCCGCAATAATCGCATCCAGTACAAGGATTTATTTTTTTATCAATTAAATATATTTTGTTAATTTCATAATCATTTTCTCTAATTCCATCTAATAAAAATTCTAATAAGTTATCTGTATTTTTTCCTTTCCTAGGACTACCAACTAAAGCTAATACTTTTTTCATTTAAACCTCCTAGAATGCTACAATGTTTTTAAGATATTTTATCAAGTAAGTGATAATCATACTTTGAATTGGTATATTAACTAAAGCTGTTAGAATTCTACTTGGTAGTATCACAATAATACCTTTGTTATATAACTGAGATAGCCAGTAAGTATTTAAACCCAAAGATATTATTATATAACATGTGCTAACCATAGCAAAAACTCTTAGTATCGAGAATGGATTGCTCTTTGTATCTTTTCTTCTGAAATAGAGAACATAAAGCCCTGGTATTATACCCCATAACATAGAACTTAAAGTGAATCCAAAATGAGGTGGTCCTTGAGGATTAACCATAATACCTATTAGATCTGCAGCTGCTCCAGATATTCCCCCAACTATTGGTCCAAATAACATTCCACTCAACATTATTGGTAACTCTCCAAAGCCTATTCTCAAAGTCGGAAGCACCATAATAGATGCAAATCTTGTCAATGCAATTGACAACGCCACTAGAAAAGCTGATTGTGTTAGTATCCTTGTGTCTATTCTTTTACCATTTTTCATTTGTATCCTCCTTTCTCTTGTTAGTGACAGCAACTGTCACACTAAAGATGAGAGGATTCTTTAATGGTCCAGCGGACGCGGTAAAGAATCGCAGAATTTAATCCTTCGTTTAAGGGCAACTTCCCATCCCTTAACACTTAACGCTCTTTACCTACTCTGTCTTACTAACTACACATTATTATACATCATTATCTCTGCTAAGTAAATCTTTATTGTCCTTCTTCCTAATATACTCAGTTAAATTATAAGATCCTATAAAACTTGCCATAAGAAAAGAAATTACACCCATTACTTTATAATATGTTGGGTAAGTAGAAAAATAAGCAGTGATATAAAACACAATAAATAAAAAATATAATTTAAATATTTTATCTTTACTTAGAAAATTGAAGCTTGATTTTAACTCTGATTTTTTTTCATAATATCTATTTATAATATAGTCCTCTATATCCTCGTCAGCTGACAATACTTTTTCTTCTTCAAGTTTTATTTTATACTCATTTTTAAATTCTTCTATTTTTTTACGCCTAATTTCTAGGCTTATTTTTTTTATATATATACCCATAAACATTGCAATAACAAATGATAATATTAAAGAAATGATAAAATTATTTATTAATCTATTTAGTATTAAAACTAAAAGGATTAAAATGCCTACTCCTAAAGATATTTTATCCATAATGTCTGCCCGAGTAGTTTTACCTTTTTTTATCTGCTTAGTATAAAAATTATTTAATACTCTCTGTTCTTCCTTATCTTTACGATTCTCTTTTAAATAACTTAAATCCTTTTTCATTTTTCTCTCTCCCTTTCTTAGTTGCAGCATATCCTATACCTTGTATTGTTGCCACAAAACCTAAAAAAGATAACCCTATACTAGTTGCTATAGAACTAAAAAATTCTTCAGGTAACATTTGTATTAGCAAATCAGTTTGAGGATCTAATAACCAAAGATCATTCGTAAAAAATATATAATGAAAATAAGTAAAGTACTTAGTGAAATCAAAGTATATCATGATCCCGAGAATACCAATAAAAATCAAATTAACAAAAAGACCTTTATAAATCCACTTTCCTACTAATTTTGTCTCTCCTATCAATACAAAATAAATTATTAGTCCAATGGATAATATAATAGCTATATATTTTAATATAAATCCATATTTAAATAAGACTTGCACATCTCTCATATGTAGTATTTCTCGTTGATTAAAATTAGGCTCTAGGATTTCATCTCCAGCCTTTCCCCTTAAATAAATGAATATATCATTAGTTATACTTTCAAGTTGAAAATATTCTTTTCCGGTAACTTGTAGAATATCATGTGCAAAATAAGCCCTCCTATAATGTTTTATATCAAATATATGCTGCTCTGCTGCTATTAAAAGACATGATAAAGATAGAGAAATAACTAATAAAATCAGTAGTATCTTTTTCAATTCCATTCCTCCTGCATAATATGTTTTATATATAATATCATATTTTTATTACAAATAAAAAGGATTGAAGAAAATATAATCCCTCAATCCTCCTAAAATTATGACATCGCCTTTTCCAATTTATCTAAATATTTTATTGGAAAAACCCTGAGTAGCTCTTTATATTGTTCCACTGATAAGCCTTGAACAGTTGTATATATTTCAATTTTTGTATCCAAGTCTGCAGCTATAAACCTTTCTTTTATCTCTTGGAAAGTTTCATTTGTTTCCATACATTTACCTCCTTTTCATAATTCTATGCTTATATAGTTCTATACTTATTATGTTTAATACTTATTCTTTTATACGAATATCTAGTTATTCAATTGCATTTTTTATAACCCATTAGGAAAGCTTCAACTTGTCTCTGATTCTTTGAAAAGAGCTTAACCTCAATAAATTTAAAAGAAGTTACTAAATTAATGTTTTAATAAAAACTTTTTATTTTCAAGGGTAGTTGAAATCATAGACTTTTGAATACTTTAACTTTACATGGCAATAATATTTTAGTAATAATAATTTTACATAAGTAGGAGGAAAGTTCTATGCCCAATATGAAAAGGATCGGAGTCAGCACCATACGAAAAGAAGCTTGGGATAAAGTTACAGGTACTGGAAAGTACAATGGCGACACCTTAACTCCTGAAACTTTACATGGAAGAATATTAACAAGCACTCATGCCCATGCCATTATAAAATCCATCAATATTGAAGAAGCTTTAAAGTCAAAAGGTGTTCAAGCCATAATTACTGGTGATTATACACCTGTATTAGTTGGATCTATTATCAATGATAGACCACCTATTGCAAAGGATAAAGTTAGATATTTTGGTGAGCCTGTGGCAATAGTTGTAGCAAATAGCGAACAAGAAGCTGCGAAAGCTCTAAAACTTATTAAAATAGAATATGAACCACTACCTATAGTTAATTCCATATCTGATGCCTTAAAGCCAAATGCTCCTCTTGTACATGAAAATCTAGGATATTATTATTGTCCTGATACTCGAGTATATCCTGTATCTCATACAAATATAGCAGATCATGTGAAGATAAGAAAAGGCAATATGGAGGTTGCTTGGGGAGAGTCTGATATTGTTATTGAATCTGAATTTTTCCTTCCACAGTCAGACCACTTAGCTATGGAAACTAGAAATTCTAATGCTCAGATATTACCAAATGGAAATACAATTATACACACATCAACACAAGGTCCCTTTGCAGTTAAAGAAGAAATAAGTACTCAATATCAAAGCTCTGAGGGTAATGTTATAGTTCGTGTTCCATTAGTAGGAGGTGGATTTGGCGGGAAGGCTAGTGTACAAATGGAATTTCTTGCATATCTTGCCTCTTCCGCAGTTGGCGGTAGAATGGTTAGAATGGCAAGCCCTAGGGAAGAAGATATATCCACTTGGCCATCTAATATTGGAACTAAAGCTAAGCTTAAATTAGGGGCAACAAATGATGGTAAAATTAAGGCATTAGAATGTCTATACTATGTTGATTGTGGGGCATATACTGGGACTGGTCCTCGTATGGCAAAATCCATGGCCACTAACTGTTCTGGTCCATACAATATTGAAAATATTCATTGTGATTCTTATAGTATCTATACTAACCACTGTTATGTTACATCATATCGTGGTTTCGGCCATGTACAGCTTACTTTTCCCATTGAAAGAATCATTGATAAACTAGCATTAGCACTGAACATGGATCCCTTTGATATCAGAATGAAAAATGCAATAACAGAAGGAGATACCTCACCTACACAAGCCAAGATAACACTTAGCAATGTGGGAAATCTCAAAGCTTGCCTTAACAAATTAAAAGAGAGTATTAATTGGGAAGAAGGTCAATTGATAAAAACTGAAAAAAATACCATTATAGCTAAAGGTATTTCATGCTTCTGGAAATCTCCTAATTCTCCTACTAATGCTACTTCTGGTGCCGTGCTTACATTGAATGCCGACGGTAGTATTAATCTAAACTTTGGGGCTACCGAAATTGGACCTGGTATGAAGACGACTTTAGCTCAAATACTTGCAGAGAAAATGAAAATGGACATAAATGATATTCACGTCTATATGGATGTAGATACTCAGATAAGCCCTAAGCATTGGAAAACTGTTGCAAGCATGACAACATTTATGGTTGGAAATGCTGTTATAAATGCCGCAGATGATTTGATAAGACAATTGAAGGAAGTAGGTGCTGCGGCTTTAAAATGCTCTCCTGATGATTTAGACATAGAGGAACAAAAAGTATATTCAAAAGATGATCCTACTAAATTCATTGGATTTAAGAATTTAGTACATGGCTACAAATATCCTAATGGTGAATCCATATATGGTCAGATGATTGGAAAAGGCAATTATATTATGAAACAGTTAACCAAATTAGATAAAGAAACTGGCA
Organism: Tissierella carlieri; assembly: GCF_018917285.1. Taxonomy (NCBI): domain Bacteria; kingdom Bacillati; phylum Bacillota; class Tissierellia; order Tissierellales; family Tissierellaceae; genus Tissierella; species Tissierella carlieri. The sequence goes on from NZ_JAHLOH010000046.1 coordinate 36,818, forward strand.
TAGGTAAACCAGCTGTCTCTTGGTCTGTAGGTGCTCAAGCAGTGGAAATAGAATACAATCCTAAAAATTATTCCTATAGATTGCGAAAGGCCGCTACAGTCATAGATATAGGTAAGGCAATCAATCCTAAGGCTGCAAAGGGAGTAATCATGGGTGGCATGAGTATGGGATTAGGTTTAGCAACTAGAGAGGAGTTTGTCTACAATTCTATGGGCATATTAGAAAATACTTCCTTAAGAACTTATAAACTATTAAGATTTGGAGAAAATCCAGAATATATAGTTGATTTCGTGGAGACACCCGATACAAATGCTCCCTTCGGTATAAGAGGCATAGCAGAACATGGCATACTTGGAATGCCTTCTGCTTTTGCCAATGCACTATCCTTAGCAGCAGAAGCTGAATTTGATACTTTACCTATCTCACCAGAATCCATATGGAAGACTAAGACTGGAGGTAAATATGATACCATTTGATTTTGAATATTATAAGCCAACTACAGTTGAAGAGGCCATAGAACTATTTAATAATCTTATATCCCTTGGCAAAAAGCCCATATATTATGGAGGCGGAACAGAATTTATATCTATGGCGAGGATGTTTAATAGATATGCTGATGCAGTGATAGATATTAAAGGTATTCCAGAATGTAATACATTTGAACTCAAAAACGGTAATTTAATAATTGGCTCTGCTGTAACCTTGACCAATATTGCAGAAAAGAATTATTTTCCGCTTCTTAGCTTAGCAGTTAAAAGAATAGCAGACCATACAATACAGGACAAAATTACATTAGGTGGAAATTTACTGGGCACCATTATATACAAGGAAGCTATTTTACCTCTCTTACTATCTAATAGTAGAGTAGTCATTCAAGGAAATGTATGTAAAAAGACTGTTCAAATAATGGATTTGTTCGATAAAAAACTTCAGCTTTCAGAAGATGAAATTCTAGTTGAAGTAATAATAGATGCAAGATTCCTTTCTCTGCCTTATAGTCATGTGAAAAGAACTAAAAACGAAAAAATAGATTATCCATTAATCACAATGTCCGCATTAAATGATAATGGTAAGGTTCTCGTTGCCTTTAGTGGCTTATGCGAATACCCTGTTAGATCATTGGAAATTGAACGAATCCTAAATGATACTTCAATATCTAGGGATGAAAAAATTAAAAAGTCAATTGAGAATATACCTGGTAAGATACTGAATGATATTAGTGGTTCTTCAGAATATAGAAAATTCATACTGCATGACATGCTATCTGAGTTATTTGATAAATTTAAGGAGGTAGGCTAAATGCTAGAGATACTGAATCCTACTGTTTTAACTTTAAATATAAATGGAGAGGATAGAGAGGTGCTTACGAAGCCTTCTGATACCTTACTGTATACTCTTAGAGCTAAACTAGGTCTTACAGGAACAAAGCCTGGATGTGAAAATGGAGATTGTGGAGCATGTACAGTTCTAGTAGATGATTGGCCTATAAAATCCTGTCTAATGCTCACAGTAGAGGCTATAGGAAAAAAAGTTCTGACTATAGAGGGATTAAAGGACGCACCAATCCAAAAAGCTTTCGTCGAAAACTTTGCTTTTCAGTGTGGCTATTGCACTTCTGGATTTTTAATGGTTTGTCATTCACTATCTAAAATCCACCCTGATGCTAATGATACAGTAATACAAGAATGGCTTCAATCAAACTTATGTAGATGTACAGGATATGCAGAAATTGAAGATGCTATAAAATCTATACTAACTGGTAGAGTTTAGTAATAAAGGAGATAAATATGAATGTTGAAGGAATAGTACTAGCAGCTGGATTATCATCAAGGGTTGGTATAAATAAATTACTATTGGATATTGATGGGAAAACTGTAATAGAACAATGCATTCTTGGAATGTATGATGTATGTTCAAGGATCATAGTTATAGGTGGCCATAAAGTAGAAGATATAAAAAAAATATTATCCAAATATCCCAAGGTTGAGCTAATATATAATCCAGATTATCTAGATGGAATGTTTAGTTCAGTAAAAAAAGGAATATATAATATCAAAGGAGAAAAGTTTTTTCTAACTCCTGGTGATTATCCTATTATTAATAAAAAAACATATAAGGATATGCTAAATATAGATGAGGATATAGTCATTCCAGTCTATAATGGAAAAAGAGGTCATCCATTACTAATGAAATCTTATTTAGTCAATAAACTGCTTAGTAATAATTCCTATAAGACTTTACGAGACTTCATTTCTATTAATAAAACCGCTTTTCTTAATGTTAATGATCTTGGAATATTAATGGATATCGATACCATTGAAGATTATAGTGAAATTAGTAAATTATACATGGTAGGTGATTAAAATAGATTTCATAGAAACAACATATGATTATATTTTGAAAACAGTTTTTGGTATTGCGAATCCCATAAAAAAATCAATTATGAAAACTCATTGTAAAGTTCATAAGTTTATTAATATCCATGCTTTAAATATTCTCAAAAATGACAAATACTTAGCAGAGTATAATTTCTTTAGCAGCTTTATTCTGGACATGAATCAAGGTGCTGTATGGGCAGATCAAGATTTCAAAAGCTCTAACCATTTCTACAATCCTTATAAAAAAAGAGGATTATATGGAAGAAGGTCCGCCATGGACTTAGGTATAGACTATTATCAAGAAGCCCTATCTTTATGGGCTAAGGGAGAATTTAATAAATCATTATTTTATCTAGGGGCTACTTTGCATATTATTCAAGATATGACCATCCCTCAGCACGCTAATATTCGTTTATTAGATGATCACCATCAGTATGAATCATATGTTAAACATACCTATGAATATATTAAAGAATTTCAAGTTGATAAGGGAACATATCTTCTAGATTCTATTGAAGATTACATAAGATTTAATTCAAGAGTAGCTCTTAAAATCTATAGAAGATTTAAAAAAATTCCCGATGATGAAAGTCGCTTCTATCGAATTAGTAGATGTGGTCTTCCATTAGCAGAAAGAACTACTGCTGGAGCGATGATTATATTTTATAACGATATTTTCTCAAATGAAAAATTTAAAAATTAAAAAGTAGAAATAAAAGAAGTTTAATTTACTATCTCGTTCACATGGAGATAAGAAATGTTTTAAAACTTCAAAATATTTATTAAGGTAAAAATATAAGATGTAAAATGGCTAGCCATTTTACATCTTATATTAATCTTAGTATCTGTTGTATAATAACATTAACTATCCCATATTCTACTATTGTTACTATAATACAAATAGCAATAAAAAAGCCTAATTTAAATTCTCCAAATTGATCTTTCCAATATTCTCTCCTAAATAATGATATAATATCTGGCGTAAATGAATACCTTAAAGATTCATTAAAATCATCAAGATCAGTAAAAATAAACTTAAATATAAATTTGTATACAGTAAAAATATTAATTATTATTAAGGCAACTATGATAATTCCCATGATTCCACCTCTCTTTATTATCCCTCTCTAAATTATATTCTGTGTTTCATTAAAGCCCCCTTCTATTTTACAGAAAATTCAAAGAAATTCTCTTCATTGCATTTATTTTCCTCTAGTATTTTCCATGTATAATATTCCTTATGTAATATTGTTAATAGAGATTATAACAGATTTTATCATTAAATAAAATCTATACTCTGCTTTTATTTTTATTCATTATTAACTCTGTTATATTAGGTCTGCTCGTAGATGTTAACTAATATTATCGAATATTTAAAACAATTATGAATAGGTTAAATTGCATAAAAGATCCCTCAAATTTAAATCTGAGGGAAATTAAAACTCAATCAATATCTATTTCTTATTTATCATATCCTTACACTTCACATAGCTTCAGAGAATAAAATATATGCCATTATTAGATAAAATGCTTATAATATAAAGCTATCCCAATTTAGATAATTCTTCTCTTAAATATGCAATTACCTCATCTTTATTCTGTGGTTCATCATGTCCTAAAACATAGGTATCAAAATCAATTTCTTCTAATAAAGCAATCAATTTAACAAGTTTTTTCTTATCATATTTTCCATTATTATTGTAGTAATCCGCACAATCAGCATCTCCAATAAAAACTGTTCTTTCCTCAGGTACATATGCTAAAACAGAATCACTGGAATGGGTTGCTTCAATTTCCCTCAATTCACAATGGACACCACCTAAATCCAGAATAATCTGACCATGGAATTCTATATCTGCCTTAACTACTTTTATTTCATTTCTATCATAATATTCCAATCTAATGCAGCGATCACACGTTTCAATATCATCACCACTTTGCAGACGCCTTGACATATCTTCATCTGCCCATTTCCATTTTTCTACTTCGCCCAGTTTTAAGTTTGTCAAAGAACCAGCTATTGTTTTTCCTGTTACTACATGCATTCCAAAAGTATGATCCCAGTGCCAATGTGTAATTGCAGTGTAGTCTGGTAGCTTTAATCCTGCTTCTTCAATTGCACAATAAAATTTCTTAACATGCTTCTCTGAATTGCCTGCATCTACTACTAAGGAATATTTATCTCCTTTTACATATCCAAGTACGGGTCTGTCAGTTTCCTGTTCAGAAGGTAAATAGTAAATTCTATCTGATATTTTCTTTAATACCATCATTAACTCCACCTTTCCAGCAATAGTTCTTCATTTGATACATTATTATAGCATAAAGGCATAATTATAACCATAAATACTATCTATAGATGGCTATGTTACCTTGAGACGCTTAGAGAGACTCGAAATCCCAGAAACTTGTTTGGAAGTTATGAAAATTAAAGATTAAGATCCTGAACTATAAAAGCATTTTCTAAGGCCTTTATAGCCGATTTGGTATCCATATTTTTGAATATAAAGTATCTATAGAAGCTAGGCAACACAGATTATCTTTAATTATATGAATATAGTTAAATATGTTTTCTAGTCAACTTTTCTAACTATGTAATGCTAAATCCGTCTTTAAGAAACTTAAATAGCCTTAAGTTACTATTTCTATAACCCTTGATGGTTCTAGGAGATAACCCTCTCATTTTACAATCATAAATAAACTCTTTTAATACATCTTCTAACAATATAAAAATACCCTCCTCATATGTTGTTATCCATATAAAAAGGGCATTTGGAATGTCGGTAATTCAATTATGGCTTTTTAAGTCGTATATCACAACCCAAAGGGTTTTCTACTGACTTTTCATAAGTTCAAGCCCTACAACCATTAAGATTACTCTTCCTCTGGCATCTCCCAGTTATGGTATACTTCTTGAACATCGTCGTTATCTTCAAGCATATCTATTAGTTTTTGCATATTCTTGATATCATCTGGATTAGTTAAAGCTACTGTATTTTGTGGTATATAAGTAAGTTCAGCTACAGCAAATTCGTATCCTGCCTCTTTTAGTCCATCTTTTACCGTATTAAAATCTTCTGGACTAGTGATAACTTCAAATCCTTCGTCTTCTGATATAAAATCTTCAGCACCTAAGTCGATTGCAAGCATAGTTAATTCGTCTTCATCTATAGAATCGGTTCTTTCTATCGCTAACATACCTTTTTTATCAAACATAAAAGTAACGCAACCTGATTGCCCCATATTTCCGCCACCTTTGTCAAAGGCATGCCTTACATCTGGTGCTGTTCTATTTCTATTATCTGTTAGGCACTCCGCAAATACTGCTATCCCGCCTGGACCATAGCCTTCATAGATAATTTCTTCAAAATTATCTGCTCCTAACTCTCCTGAACCTTTTTTAATTGCTCTTTCTATATTGTCATTTGGCATATTTTCTGCCTTCGCTTTATCTATGGCCGCTTTTAATGCTGGGTTATAATCTGGATCCGATCCACCTTCTTTTGCTGCCACCATAATATATCTACCTAATTTTGTAAAGATTTTTGCTCTTTTGGCATCTTCTTTACCTTTTTTATTCTTAATGTTATTCCATTTAGAATGTCCTGCCATAAAATTTCACTCCCTTTATAGTATTGCCCTATCTATTCTAGCATAATATTATGCTTATTGCATTATATTTATTAATTTTTTATCATTTACAAGGTATAGGCAGCCAAACTAGCCCTGCTGTAGTGAATATGCAGGTTTACCTTCTGCTACTTTCTAAATATTGGTGGATAAACTCTTTTGTGTTCACTAATAGTATTCATTCTTTTAATTTTCTCTACTATTTCCTTTGGTCCTTCACCAGTTTTAATATAATTGTCTAGTATATTATACGAAAATCCCATTTCACTTTCATCAGTTTGATTAGCCCATAATCCCGCAGTTGGCGGCTTCTCTATTATAATATCAGGTATACCTAAAACTTTAGCTAATTCTCTGATTTCAGATTTTACAAAGGAAGCTAAAGGTAATAAGTCAACTCCACTATCTCCGTGTTTAGTAAAGTATCCTACAGTAAATTCAGATTTGTTACTTGAACCTACTACTAAATAATTATTATTTTGGGCAAAGTAATATAAGGTCGTCATTCTAAGTCTTGGTTTTAAATTAGATATAGCCATCTTATTCTTATTTTCTACTGTCATAGAATTAAGTAATACATCAAAAGAATTAGATAAATCAACCCTTGCAGTCTTTAAGTTTAGTTTTTCAGCTACCAGCACACCATGTTCTTCATCTATAGGATCACTATGACAAGGCATGATAATTCCTAATGAATTATCAGGAAATGCCTTTTTAGCTATTCCAGCTATAACAGCTGAATCTATCCCTCCACTTAATCCAAAAACTAATCCCTCTGCCTTTGCTTCCTTTACCTTTTCTTTCAACCACTCTACTAACTTATCTACAGTTAAATTTATATTTTCCATTTTTTCCCCTCCAAATAATTAGTAAAATTTCATCATATGTATATCTTCTCTATAATTGGTGAGATTAATCATAATGATTATAACATAAAGGAGTAGTTTATGGATAAAAATAAGATGAAATTAATATCTATAGGTTTAGTGACTGGACTAATCAATGGCTTATTTGGTTCTGGAGGTGGAACCATTGTAGTACCTGCATTAGTATTTTTACTTGGAATAGATGATTATAAGGCACATGCCACAGCAATATCTATAATTCTACCATTATCAATTATATCCACTATAATATATTTTGCAAATAGCTCTATTCCATTTAAAGTAGTTATCCCTGTAACAATTGGTGGCATGGTAGGATCTTATATTGGTGCAAAAACTTTAAATAAAATTCCTATCAATATATTAAGAAAAATATTCGGCAGTGTAATTATTTATACTGCTATAAGGATGATTTGGAAATGATTCTAACTTTAATTGGCTTTTTATCAGGTATAATTAGTGGAATGGGTATAGGTGGAGGCACAATCCTTATACCTTCTTTGGTTATATTCAACAACATGAGGCAGCAATATGCTCAAGGAGTTAATTTAATAGTATTTCTTCCTGTAGCTATTATCGCCTTAATCACTCACTATAAAAAAGGAAATATCGATTTCTCATTCGCTAAATTGATTATCCTAGGAGGTATAGCCGGAGCTATTATAGGCTCAATTTTGGCTATGAAGATTGAACCGTCAAAATTAAAAAAATTTTTTGGAGTTTTTTTACTAATAGTAGGTACTTATGAGTTAATTAAAAAGAAAGAATAGGTCAAAATTCTAGACCTATTCTTCTCTTCTTAAAGTAGCATAAACACAGTCATCATACAATATTTTCAGTTCTAACTCTCTTGCTTTATTTAAAACTTCGTCGTTATATGTGCCTGGCTGAAACCATATATATTCAATTCCTGCAGCCTTTGCTTCATCTAATGTTTGTATAGCTATCTTTGGTGGTACAACCATGTCAAGAACATCAATTTTCTTTGGCAGCTCCTTAACTGAATGATAGATTGTATCTCCTTCAATCTCTTCATAATTTGGATTTACTCCATAGGTTTCATATTTATGTTCCTTTAATTTTTTCCATATTTTATAGCCATATTTATCCTTATTTGCCGTTACACCTGCTACTACCCATACTTTTTTACTAAGCATTTCTTCTTTTATTTGAGACATATTATTCATTTTATCACCATCCCATATAAGATTATACCCTGATTACTCTTTATTAACCTAATTTAAATAAATCTTTTTCCGTCTTTTATAGGTATATATTCTTCATCTAGAGTTTCTAATATGATATTTCCATTTGCTATATCTGTCATTGTCTTCTGAAAACTTCCAATCTTCGCATCTTCTATGTAAACAAAAATATTAACTGCATCATCAAATACTGACTCATCTACTATATATCCTTCATTCATAAGATAATTTTCTATTCTTCCATATAAAGTATAGTCAATTCTAATTTTTATTCTACTATGAAGAACCATGTCTACTATCATCCCTGCGTCTAGACCTATCTTTGCACCTTTTGTATAAGCTCGAATAAGTCCACCTGTACCTAATTTAATTCCGCCAAAATACCTAGTTACAACAACTACTACATTTCTTAAATTCTCCTTCTTTATAACTTCTAAGACAGGTATTCCTGCAGTACCAGAAGGTTCCCCATCATCACTAAACCTCTGGGTATTGCTGTCTTTACCAAGAACATAAGCGTATACATTATGAGTAGCATCTCTATGTTTTGTTTTTATCTTTTCTATAAATCCTAGGGCTTCTTCTTCAGTTTCTATGGGCATAGCATAACCAATAAATCTAGATTTGTTGATGATTGTTTCTTCTTCTCCATAAGTATATATAGTTCTATAAATCTTATCCATAAAATCTTCCTCTCACTAAAAAAATAAGGAGATATAATCTCCTATTCTTTAAGCATAGTTTAGTTTTTGTTCGTAATCCTTGAATTCTAAATATCTTTTATAGGCTAAACTAACTAAAGATTTATCTTGACTATAAGTGATCATATCAATAGCCTTTTCTATCGGATAGAATCCTCCCTCTTTAAAACCTTCCTCTAAATTTATGGAGTGCTCTTCATTCTTTGACTCCATTATATACCATATAATTTTATTACAAACTGCTTGATGTCTTGTAAATGAATAAAACTCATAAGCAGTTTCTCCAGCAGAGGAAACAATCTTAGGCTTATTTACACCTGTCTCATATTCAACTCTATTTATAGCTGTTTCTGGAGGTAATTGCTCACCTCTAATTTTTCCTTTTGGCAATACCCATTCATCCTTGTCATTTTTTAATATAAACACTTTGCTGTCTTTAAATACAACTCCACCAGCACAGTTCCTTATTATCATTAGTACCAACTCCCTTTCTTATTTTATATATAATATTAATTTTCTTATAATATTTCAATATAATTTCTTAATTAATTATATATTCCTTATATTTTTCTAAATCAATTTGATTAATAGTTAATTTTAATACTGTACCATCTTCTACATACTCTAAATTATCCACTTGATAACTATCGCAAAAATAATTTACTATGCCTTGTTTACTATAAGGTATTTTTAGGGTGACTAATCTATATTGCTGAGGTAATAGGTTTTCAATGTTTCTTAGAAGTGTATCTATATTTTCCCCATTTTTAGCTGAAATAAATAATTTATTATCCACATATTTATTATCATAAAATAAATTATGAATATCTACTTTATCCATCTTATTAAAGACTGTAATTATAGGTTTATCTAGTACTTCTAATTCCCTTAATATATTATAAGTAGTTTGAATCTGTATATCTAAATCTTTATTTGAAGCATCTACAATATGAAGCAATAAATCTGCATACTTCACTTCTTCTAGAGTTCCTTTAAATGCTTCAATTAGCCTAGTCGGGAGTTTGGATACAAATCCTACAGTATCTGTTAACAAGAATACTTGCCCATTAGGAAGTTTTCCCCGCCTCAAAGATGTATCTAAAGTTGCAAACAGCATATCTTTTACAAAAACCTCTTTTGATTCTTCATATTCATCATTAAATTGAATTAATTTATTCAATAAAGTTGATTTTCCAGCATTAGTATAACCTACTAATGCAACAATTGGAAGATTTGAGCCTTCTCTCTTCTTTCTTTTTACTTCTCTATTTTGCTCTACTTCCTTCAACTGTTTTTCTATATTATCTACTTCTCTCAATATATGTCTTCTATCAGTTTCTAATTTCTGTTCTCCTGGCCCTCTTGTACCAATACCTCCTCCCTCTCTAGATAGGTAATCTCTGAATCCTATTAATCTAGGAAGTCGATATTTAAGTTGAGCTAATTTTACTTGCAATTTACCCTCTTTTGAATTTGCTCTATTAGCAAAGATGTCTAAAATCAGATTGGTTCTATCAACGATTTTCCTATCAATAATTTTTTCTAGATTCCTTAATTGTGCACCTGATAATTCATCATTGAAAACTACAGTTGTAATATCAAGTTCTTCACAATAGTTTTTGATCTCCTCTGCTTTTCCTGTCCCTATAAAGTAGGCTGCATTTATACTTTCTTTCTTTTGTATTACCCTAGAAACTACTACTCCTCCAGCAGCTTTTACTAATTCTTCCAATTCATCTAAAGAGTTTTCAATATCAATTGTATCAGTATCAAGTTCTACTCCAATTATAAGAACTCTCTCCATATTTGCTATTTCTTGGCTCAATTTATCAACTCCCGAAAAATCATTATAATTATATTCTTATTTTTATTATATCACTATTTTAATATTTTATCTAACAATATGTGTATGAATCCAGCTATAGAGGACACAATTCATATAATATAATTTTAAATTATTTCGTAACCATATTGTAATCATGATTTAAACCATCTAATATTAACATTATAATATTTCTGTGGTATAATTAACTAGTTAAGCCTTTTCTCAATTAAGGAGGTAATTTTATGGATAATAACAATAATAATGATAATAAGAAAAAGAAAAAAAAGAAAGGATCTACTAAAAGAACTGTTTTTAAGTCTTTAAAGATATTTTTAGTTGTATTTTTAATGTTATCAGTTATAGCAGGCGGAATAGTAATTGGTATAGTTCTATCTATTTTGAAAGATGTTCCAACAATAGATCCTTCAAAGATTAATGCATCTTTAGATCTAACATCAACTATATATGATGCAAATGGAGAGCTTGTCGAAAAAATTCAGGCACCTGAATTTAGAACTATGGTGAAGCTAAATCAAATGCCACAACATCTTAAAGATGCATTTATTGCAATAGAAGATGAAAGATTTAAAGATCATATAGGTGTAGACCCTAAAGGTATTATATCTTCTGCCATAGATAATTTAAAAGCTGGTGCTGCTATCAGAGGCGCAAGTACAATTACACAGCAATTGGCAAGGAATGTTTATCTAACACTAGAGAAAAGTTGGGATAGAAAAATTAAAGAGGCTTATCTAGCTCTTCAAATTGACAAGGCTCTAACAAAGGATCAAATACTTGAGGCCTATTTAAATAGGAATAATTTGGGACAAGGCGCTTATGGAGTTCAGGAAGCTGCACAAACTTACTTTTCAAAGAATGTTGAAGACCTTACTATTGCAGAATCTGCATTATTTGCAGGCATAGTAAAATCTCCGACTAAATATGCACCTTATCGTACTGTAAGTCCTGAGAATTTCGATAGTACAAAGCATTATGAAGTTGGGAGATTAGAAATACTAGGAGAAAAGTATATAGCAATATATAACGAAGAGGCTGTAAAAAGACAAAAAATTGTACTAAAGAAAATGTTAGATTTAAATAAAATCACAGAATCAGAATATCAAGAAGCATTAAATGAAAATATCAAGGAAAACCTAAAACCCGGTCAAAAGAAGATTGAAGGAATTTCTTCCTATTTTACAGATTATGTTAAAACTCAGGCAGTTGATGCCTTAGTAAAGAGGTTAGGATATACAAAAGAACAAGCTCAAGATGAATTGTTTACAGGCGGACTAAAAATCTATTCAACTATGGATGTAAAACTTCAAAGAGAACTTGAAGATGTATATAATAATTTTACTGAGATATTAGTCGGCAATCCTGAAAAGAAAAAAGGTCCTATATTAGTGGATTGGAGATTAAATAAGGCTAAAGATGTTATTGATGAAAAAGGTAATATCATCTACTATAGTCAAGCCAACTTATTTAATGAAAATTTTGAATTAGTATTGGAAAAGGGTACTTATGAGTTTAGAGATAATAACCTATTTATTAAAAACAAGAAACTTACTCCATATCCAAAACATATAGATGTTGCAGACTATTATACTATCGATGATAGAAAAAATTTAGTAAGTCATAGTGTTGGTTCTATCACAATACCAGCAGAGAATTATAATGTTTCTGACAGTAAAGAAATTAAAATAGGCAGTGCATATTTAAATAATAACAAAGACTTTTATAGAGTTGATGAAAATGGAAACTTATTAATCAGTGAAAAATATTTCTTTAGATCTAAGGATGGTATTGTACAACCTCAATCAGCTACTGTTGTTATGGACTATTGGACAGGACAAATCAAAGCTTTAGTTGGAGGTAGAGATATTGAGGGTGCTAGAATCTTAAACAGAGCTACTGCATCTCAGAGACAGCCTGGTTCTGCTATTAAACCAATAGCTGTTTATTTACCAGCATTAGATAACGGCTATACAGCTGCAACTCCAATAGATGATATTCCTTTCTATTATAAGGGACAATTATGGCCTAAAAACTGGTATAAAGGATATAAAGGTATCCATACTTTAAGACGTTCAGTTGAGCAATCGGTTAACGTAAACTCTGTAAAGACTGTAGAATCAATAGGTATACAAACTTCTATGGCTTATTTAGAAAAACTAGGTATTATTAGTAAAACTGATCCTGAAAATGATAGTTTCGTTACGGCTAAAGAAAATAGAGTTAGAAATGATGAAACCTTATCTGCACTAGGATTAGGTGGTATGACAAAAGGTATAACTCCTCTAGAATTAACTGCTGCTTATGGAGCTATAGCCAATGGCGGTGTATATATAGAACCTATAGCTTTTACTAAAATAGAAGATAAAAATGGCAATATACTAATTGATAATACGCCAAAAGAAACTATGGTAGTATCCCCTCAAGTAGCATATATAATGTCAGATATTTTGAGAACTACTGTATCAGATGGCCTTGCAGGAAGAGCTAAGATTTCTAAGATGGCAGTAGCAGGTAAGACCGGTACAACAACAGATCAGGCGGATATTTGGTTTGCTGGATTTACTCCATATTATGTTTCTGCTACATGGATAGGAAATGATTCACCTAAAATTACCCTAACGAATAATAGTGGTACAGCTGCCCAATTATGGCAACATATAATGACTAGAATGCATGAAGGTCTAGAAAGTAAAACATCTTTTGAGAAACCTAGTGGTATAGTATCTGCAAGGATATGTACCAAATCTGGTAAACTAGCCACAGAACTTTGCACCCACGATCCTGGGGGCAGTGCTGTTAGATCTGAGATATTTGTAAAGGGTACTGAACCTAAGGATTACTGCGATGTTCATGTTGAGGTCACTATAGATAAAACTAATGGAAAAATTGCTAATGAATATTGTCCTGAAGAAAACAAAGTTAATAAAGTATTTGTAGAGCGTACTCCGCCATATTTCCCATCAGAACATAATGGTATAGTACCTTCAGACTTCCAGTATACTGCACCAACAGAAATTTGTGATGAGCATAACCAAAGCACAGTTATACCACCAGATCCTATTGAAGATGATGATTTTTATTTCCCACCACTTCCATGGGATAATGAAGATAATGATGACGAAAATGAAAACTAAGGCTAAGCCTTAGTTTTTCGTTTTTGGATTAAAAATTACCGCCATTATATAGCCAAATAAAATTGCAGCAGCTACTCCACCTGCTGTGGCCTGTAATCCCCCTGTAAATGCCCCTATTATTCCCTTTGTTTTTGCTCCTTCTATTGCTCCTTGAGCTAATGCATTTCCAAATCCAATTATTGGTACAGTAGCTCCTGCTCCTCCAAATTTAACAAGGGGTTCATATAGTCCAATTCCTCCTAATATAACTCCAGCAGTAAGAAATGAAACTAATATATGAGCGGGAGTTAATTTAGTATTATCTAATATAATTTGACCGACTACACATATTAACCCTCCAACTATAAAAGCTTTGACATATTCCATTTAATCACTCCTAACCTTTACTTACATCTATTGTAACTGCATGGGCTATTCCTGGAATAGATTCGCCCTGTTGATTTATAATCGTTGAATGAAGGGCTCCAGTAGCCATAATTAATATTCTCCTGAAATTCCCTTTCATCATTTCCTTGTAAATATATCCATTCAATACCACTGCAGAACATCCACATCCAGATCCCCCTGCATGGGTATCTTGAGCATCACCATCAAATATTTCTACACCACAATCTGTATACATACTAGATAAATCATATCCCTCTTTTTTCATTAAGTCTAATACTATAGATTTTCCAACCTTACCTAAATCTCCAGATATTATAAGATCATAACTAGAGGGAGAATATCCTGTATCCTTAAAATGAGTGATTAATGTATCAACTGCTGCTGGCGCCATGGCTGCACCCATATTTGTTGCATCCTTAATACCCATATCAATTATTTTACCTGTAGTTGCATAAGTTATATAAGGTCCGTTGCCTTGTGATGAAAGTACAGTAGCTCCAGAACCAGTAACAGTCCATTGTGCTCCAAAGTTTCTTTGAGATCCATATTCTAATGGAAATCTAAATTGTCTTTCGGCAGAGCTAAAATGACTAGACGTAGCACACACTACTTTGTCTGCAAACCCTCCATCTATAAGCATCGCTCCTAAAGATAAAGATTCTGTCATAGTAGAACAAGCACCATAGAGACCATAATATGGTATACTTAAAGACCTTGCCGTGTAAGTGGAAGAAATTATTTGATTTAACAAATCTCCTGATAGCAAGTAGTCTATGTCATTATTAGTTAGATTTCCATTTGTTAGCGCTGCTTTTATTGCTTCTTCTTGTATTTTAGCTTCAGATTTTTCAAATGATTCTTGCCCCCACATATCATCTTCTAATATCATATCAAAATACTTCTTAAGAGGTCCTTCACCTTCTTTTGGTCCCACTATTGTATAAGTACTTACTATTGAAGGTGGATTCTGAAATTTGACTGTCTGTGAACCAAATTTTTTTATTGCCATACTTTTATCTCCCCTTAGTAAATAATAAATGTAATACACCTACAATTACGGAACTTCCTACTCCATATACCAGTACAGGACCCGCTATAATAAACATCTTTGATGCTACTCCAAAAATAAAACCTTCTGTCTTAAATTCCATTGCTGGGGATACCATTGCATTAGAAAATCCTGTAATAGGAATAGCTGCTCCCGCTCCACCGATTTGCCCTATTTTATCATATACTCCAAGCCCAGTAAGAAAGGCACCAATAAATACTAGGATAATGGATGTAGCCGAAGCAACAGCTTTCTCATCAAGCCCTTTTTTCATTAACCAGCTTCTTATAAGCTGTCCTATAGTACATATTGCTCCTCCTACTAAAAAGGCTAATATAATATTTTTCATATAAGTAGGCTTTGGAACCTTTTTTTCTGAATATTTTTGATAATCTTTTTTATTCATATTCTCCATTTATTTCATCTCCTCTACTTATTAAATAACCAAAAATATAATGAACCTGCTACCTTTCCACCCATCAAAGCCCATATAACATATCTTAAATTATCCTTTATTTTTAATTTTTTTGATAATACTGGGATTACATTCAATACCTCAGCTAAAGCAGAAGATAGTAATCCGATAAAGATTCCATATAACAAGCTAATGAGTATAACAATGATTTTATATAAACTCATATGAAAATTTGAAAAATATATTATAACAAATAGTACAAATGATAAAGTTATGGTAAATTGATAAACTTTAACCTGTTTACTTGTTTTAGTGATTTGAACTAATCTTGGAACTATTTGAAGTATAGTAATAAAAGCTGCTGCTGCACTACCAACTGTCAATCCTCCTCCAAAAGCGATTATTATAAGTAATAGTTTTACTACCATATTGCACCTCTTTTATGGTTCTTCTTTCTTTTTAGTTTCATTCAGTATATGTTTTTCCATGTCCTCATCATATAAGAATAACTCTATCTCCATAGGCCCCGGCTCCTTTTTTCTTCTTTCACTAAAACTGAAAACCCTCGTAAAGAACAATAATACTCCTACCCCTATTCCAATTGAATACGGAATAGTCATAAGTAAAGGAGTGCTCTTTTTTACTCCGGTAAAAGTAAAATATAGTTTTTCCAAGGATTCTTTGGCGTTCACATCAACATGAAAATTTACTATAGCTATACTTGCACCAAAGAATAAAATTAAACATACTAAAGTTACTTTAATAAATTCAAAAAATGGTCGTTCCTTTTGTTGAGATTTATATTCTATTAATATCTCAACCTCACCCAGTAAGCTTAAGTCAATACTAGGAAACTCCTTTAATACCTTTTCCGCTATATCTGTTGCAGTTAAGTAATCCCAATCCTCTTTCCCCTTCTTTGTATGAACTATGATATTTTCAGTAGCTTTCTTTATATATGGATTTGAACAATATACTTCTCCTAAATCCTTAATCAATATATCTTTCTCAGGCTCAATGGCAGCTTTTTTATTTATAATTATATATACTTGCTCTTTATCCATATATCTTACTCCACTCTAAATTATTATCTACAAATTGCGCTTTTTTTGGTACTTCTTTATTAGTTATTTCTTCTTTATACCATAAGAGCCCTCCTGCAAGAATTAGAAAAATCATTAGAGCAATAATTATCTTTTTATAATTTAATTTACATGCCATCTAATCACCCCATTCTAAGATTATTATCTGCTGTATTTCTTTTTTCATACAAAAAATTATCTAATAGGTAAATTTTACAATTAATATCTCTCAATCCGAAAGATTCAAAATTATGCGAATGAATTATTGATTTAATTATGCAAAGTAATAAATATAATGAAGTTTATTTTTCATAAATTTGTGATAATCTATAAATTATAGTAATATTGTGCTATAAATGTATATATAAAGCAGTTATACTTATTAAAAGCACTATCTTTTATTTGCAATACAAATAAATTAATAAATGCAGCAAGTCAGAAAATAAAAAAAACCAGAAAATTAATCCTAGCTTATTTGAGTTACTATCTTTTATAATATTTACACTTTATTTGTTTATACTCCTTATTTATTTCTCTACTTAAATATATATTCCTTTTCTAATATAGCTTTTATTATATAAAGCAAAAAGGCATATATCATGCCTTTGCTAAACTCTTTCTCATCTCTTCTATTATCTTTTTCTCTATTCTTGAAACTTGAACCTGAGATATACCTAATTGATTTGCTACTTCAGTTTGAGTTTTGTCCTTAAAATATCTTAAAATAATAACTTGCCTGTCCCTAGGCTTTAAACTTGCTAACATATCTTTTAATACTATGTTATCAACTAAATCTCTATCATCCTCTGATTCATTGCTGATTTTATCTATTAGATATAGTGGAGATCCATCATTCTGATGTACAACATCATAAAGATACTCTGGATGATATGAAGCCTCTAGTGCCATTACTATATCTTCTTTATCCATTTGTATTTCATCGGATATCTCTTGAATAGTAGGTTCTCTTCCAAGTTCCATAAATAGCTTTTCTTCTGCTCCCTTGGCTTTTGCAGCTGTTTGTTTTAGCGACCTACTTACCTTCACTAAACCATCATCTCTTAAAAATCTCTTAATTTCCCCTATTATCATAGGTACTGCATAAGTTGAAAATCTAACATCAAAGGTCGTATCAAATTTATCAATGGCTTTCAATAAACCTATACTACCTATTTGAAATAAATCATCTACTTCATATCCTCTATTCATAAATCCCCTTAACACTGATCTAATAAGCCCTAGATTAGAGGATACTAATATATCCTTGGCTTCCATACTACCATTCTGTGCATCTTTAATAAGCTCCATGGTCTCCTCATGGGATAATAAAGCCTTATTTTCGCTGCTTGCATTCATATTATCTACTCCTTATCCAAAAGGCTTTTAAATCTTTTCGTCATACGTACTATTGTACCTTTCCCTTTAATACTTTCTATCTCAAGACTATCCATGAAAGTTTCCATAACTGTAAAACCCATACCTGACCTTTCTAGATTTGGCTTAGATGTGTAAAATGGCTCGCGAGCTTTGTCTATGTCAACAATTCCCATCCCCTTATCTTCAATAATTATTTCGATTTCATTGCCTTCAATTCTTGACTCAACAATTACTATACCTTCTCCATATTCATAACCATGTATGATAGCATTTGTGACGGCTTCTGATACAGCAGTTTTAATATCTGATAGTTCTTCTAATGTAGGATCCAGCTGAGATGCAAATGCCGCCACTACAACTCTTGCAAAGGATTCGTTGTTTGATTTACTCAAGAACTCTAATTTCATATAATTCTTTTCCACTATTTTCATCTCCTTTATAAGTTTTCAGCTGCTTCTTCAATTGTTGGATATACATTAATTATCTTGAGCAATCCAGACATTCTAAGCATCTTGTCCACATATGCATTATCACTTACTATAGCTACCATACCGCTTTTATCAATACAATTTCTATACCTTCCCATAATAAGCCCAATGCCTGAGCTGTCCATAAAAGTCAGCCCCCTTAAATCTAATATTATGTTTTTAATTCTCTGATCAAAATATTGTTGATCTATCTTTTCCCTTACATTTTCGGTAGTATGATGATCTAACTCGCCTTTAAATTGTACCAACAGATTGTTTTTATGTTTTTCTACTGATAGATACAAAATATCCCCTCCTGTCTATTTTCATATCTATATATTCTATATATGTACCCAATTCTCCTTCAAAGAATATTGACTATTTTTGTTGTTAAATGAAAAAAAGAGTCTAAAAAGACTCTTTTCATTACATTTTTTTGCAAGCTTCTACTACATGGGATAGAAGAAGTGATGTAGTTACTGCACCAACGCCACCAGGAACAGGTGTAATCATAGAAACCATTTCAGACACCTTTGGATAATCAATATCCCCACTTAATTTTCCTTCATTATCTAAGCTAACTCCTACGTCTATGCACACTGAGTTCTCATTAAAATATTTTTCATCAAAGAATTTTGCTTTACCCAGTGCTGTAACTACTACATCAGCTTTACTAGTTATTTCATGTAAATTTTTAGTTCTAGAATGGCAAATAGTAACAGTAGCATTTTTCTCAAGCAGCATCATTGCTAAAGGTTTACCAAGTACCATAGATCTATTAACAACAACCACATTTTTACCTTCTAGAGTTACATTGTTATATAGGAGTATTTCCATAGCTGCCTTTGGAGTACAAGGTGTAAATCCAGTCATATTTCCTTCAAATATCTTAGCCAAATTTAATGGATGCATACAATCTACGTCTTTCAAAGGAGATAAAGCTTCTCTTATTTTAGCTTCATCAATATGTTTTGGTAAAGGTCTAAATACAAGTACTCCTGATATGGAATTGTCCTGATTTAATTCTTCCATCAATGCTATTAACTCTTCAGTAGTCATATCTACATTTCTTTCAAAAACTTTAGAGCTTATTCCGATTGCATCACAATTTTTAATTATACTTTTTTCATAAGAAACATCATCAGGGTTATTTCCCAATCTAACAATACCTAAAGTAGGTATTTTTCCTATTTTAGCAAGTTCTTCAATGTCCTTTTTCATCTTTTCCTTAATTTGAGCTGCAACAACATTTCCTTTTAAAATTTCCGCCATCTAACAACACCTCTTTCATCTATTGTCTACAATTAAATTGTAGTGACAATTCAAATTATAACATATTCACTTTTTAATTCAAGAATCCCCTATAAAAAACACACCTCCAAATGCTAGTTTTGCATCTAGCATTTGGAGTGCATGTCAGTTTTAGTTGCTTTTCAATTATTCAGCTTTTGATGATTTTTTAATATTTTTCTTTAACTGAACTTTTGGCTCAGACGGAATACCAAATAAAGGAATAAGTCTATCCAATCCAGTTATAGTTAATAATAAAATTGAAACTACAGCTACAATTGCCATAAAATTATATTTAATTATATCAAATTCCACAAATTCGTGAAGTGGATATATAGCTGTAGCAATCCCTGTGAAGAATGCAATATAAACATGCCATGGAATAAGTTGAGAACCAAATACCCCTAAAGCATCAGAGAATGTTGCATTTCTTAAACGAAGCTTGTACATGTCTTCTTCACTAGCCTCTACGTTTTCATCTGTTAAATCTTTGATTATTGGTCCAATAGTTACTATTTGAGCCATTTCATCTGCCAAAGCAGCATTACCTATAATAGATAGAAGCCCATTAGCAAACATTAATTGTCTAACATTTCTTACCATTCTTGAAACTAAATCAGAAATTGGTTTGAATGCATTCATCTTATTCATTATTCCACCAAATGCACCAACCCACATCATCATAACTATAACCCATGAACCAGCACCTTCAAACCCCGTATAGATAAGATCTAAAAATGCAGTAGTTGATTCAACAGTACCTGCTAATAGACCTAATATATAAGAAGAAATAAGTCCAAGACCTAAACAGGCTAAAGTAGGTATCCCCTTAATAGCAACTCCTAATACTAATATAAGAGGGATAATCATATAGAATGGGACTCCTTCTTTTACCTGATTTAATAAATCCACTGCTGCTGGCCTTTCTTCAGCTAAAGTTGTCCATACTTCCTCTGGAATTTGGTTTATAGCATCAGATGCACTACCAACTTCACCCGGTAATCCTAAACTCACTGTAAAGAATAAAATCGCCGCTAGAACCAAACATATTACAGACCAAACACCTTGATGTCTAATTCTATGAATAACCTCTACACCTTGAATACCCGAACTTACAACAGTGGTATCAGATATAAGTCCAATATTATCACCAAAACATGCTCCACCTGCAATAGCTCCAATAGTAATAACCACTTCTCCTCCTACTATATGGCTTAACCATAAGAAAATAGGTGCGCAAGCTGCAAAAGTACCCCATGATGTACCGGTTGCCACTGATAATATTGCCGAAATAATAAATGCAGTAACAGCAACTGTCTTAGCTGTAATCCCTAATCCTAAGGCTAAATTTATAATTGCAGCGCCAACTCCAGTTGACATAAATGCTTCTGCCATGGCATAAGCAAGCATAAGAATAAAAAATACTAATTGCATCTCTTTAACATTATCTACGGCTGCATCTACGATTTCATTAAGCTTGTACTTCTCAGTTATAGCCGCAACTATGGCCGCATAAACTGTTGCAATAGGAGCTATAACTAAAATATCTAAGTCAACTCCGAGAAAACTAAAAGCTTCAATATTACTAACCATCATAAGTCCCGCTAATAAAAATATGGGCGAAAACTTTAGTAATGCAATCACCTTGATCATCCTCCTTTTTATAAACTGCATTGTTAAAATTTAATTAAAGTATAACATAATATTAAGTCGTAAACAACAGAATTTTTTGATAGCGAGAAAATTGTGAATTTTAGATATTCTATTCTAACTATTTAAAAATGCATTGAAAAACTAAATCCGCTCTTCAATGCATTTATTTAAAACTAATTATTTATAATCCTTCTAGCAGTTATATATCTTGTTCTATAATAATCCTCATCTAAAGACGAAATCATAACTTTTTTTCTACCTGAAGATGCATGTATCATATTATTTTCTCCAATATACAAACCTACATGACCAATACCTTTTCCAGTTGTTCTAAAAAATACCAAATCACCAGGTATAAGATCAGCTTTATTAACTTCCACACCATTTTTAGCCTGATCACTTGAAGATCTATTAAGTTTCATACCTAATACATTTAAATAAATTGAATAAGTAAGACCTGAACAATCGTACCCTCTCTTACCAGTATCACCAGATACATATGGTTTTCCTAAAGCATTATATGCTGCTTCTATTACCTTAGTAACAGATGCTGCTCTTCTAGACACATTGCCTCTAGACACTTTTTCTCTACTTTTTCTCAATTCAATATATTTTTCACTTACCTTAAATTCGTTACCACTTTCGTCTACAATAGTATAAATATCGTCCTTAAAATCATTTATAGTAACTGTCTCACCGTTTACTAATGTGTAAAATGATTTATCATTTTTTAAAACTTTATCAACTTTTGAAACTCCGTAGGATATACCTTTTTCTACTACAACATCAATATCAGACAATCTTATATAGCCATTAATACCATCTTCTGTACTGAATAATCCATAATCTTCTTCATATTTAAGTGCTTGTACAATCTCATCCATATTTAATGGTCTAATAGGAATTCCATTTGGCTTGTCTAAAATATTAGTATTCTTTGTCACTATGTATTTTTGAGTCGATCTCGTTGTTCTTATCATAGCATCTATTGGTATTTCATATCTGCCAGACTCTTTTTGAACTATATATGCTTCATCTGTCTCTCTAAGGATATTAACATTCTCTTCCTTGCTAAATATAACTTGTGTACCATCTTCTTTTGTACTAATATATTCCTTAACAAATATACCAGTGTCCTTAAATCCAATTAAACCAATAAGACATAAACCTATAATTGTTGCCGGCAGTTTGTGTTTTCTATTATACAATATGAACACTCCCTCGTATTAGATTTAAAACATAACACTATTATATTCTATTATATTAAATCCTGCAACCAAATTATTACAAAATTATTACAAAAATTATTACAAAAATTATTACCTATTTTTGAAAAGGCTCAATATGAACCATACAATGCTTTATATCACTTATTTCTGCCTCTAATTTATCATGAACCTTTTCTGCAATATCATGACCAGATTTCACTGAGATATTAGAATCTACGAAAATCTCTATATCAACATATATTCTATTTCCAAATACTCTAGTTTTTAGGCTTTTAATTCCTTTGACTCCATCAATAAACTTAGACTTTGCTCTAATCATTTCTATGACTTCTTCACTTGCAGCCTCATCAACTAGCTCTTTTACGGACTTAATATATAAATCCACACCTACTTTCACAACAAAAATAGATACAATAATTCCTGCTATTGGATCCAAAGCTGTGAATCCTAATTGTGCACCAAGAACTCCTGCAAATGTACCAATAGACGAGAATGCATCAGATCTATGATGCCATGCATCTGCTTCCATGGATATACTCTTGATTTTTCTAGCTATTTTTATGGTATACCAATACATGCCTTCTTTAACAACAATAGATAAAAATGCTGCTATCAATGCGATTAATTTTGGAGTTCTAGTCTCTCCACTGATTAAAACTTTAATGGCCTCATATCCGATAAATATACCAGTTAGTAATAGTAACATGCTTAAGACCTTAGCAAATACAGATTCGTATTTTTCATGACCATAAGGATGTTCTTTATCAGCCTCTTTTGATGATATTCTTAATCCAAGCAAAACTACAAATGTAGTTAAAACATCAGATAAAGTATGAACTCCATCTGCTATCATAGCACTACTATTTCCTATAATCCCTGCTATCACCTTAAATGCAGCTAATATTATATTAACTACTACGGTTATCCAAGATGCTCTCACTCCTAATTTATAATTTTCCACAATATCCCTCCATATTCTAAATTATTTTTAATTGATAATGATAACGTTAATTATATACCTATATATATGATAAATCAATGACTTTTAGAATATAGAAATCATTATCAATTGATAATATATCTTATCAATAAAATAAAGGAGTTCCCTTCATTTTATTGTATTAACAAATTATTCAATTAATTACATCTATCCTTCTATTCTTGTTAAACTAAAATTTCATAATTTAAATAATCTATATATAGTTACAGATCATTCAACTTCTTAATAGCACAAGTCATGACTATAATATTTATCTATATCTAAATCTTTTATAGATTTTTATGATATATTATTTATTATAAAGTAAAATTTGGAGGAAAAATCCATGATTATAGATACTCATGTACATGAAAATAAATATTCATTTGATAGCTTCTTAGATTTTAAAGAATCTATTGAATTAGCTAAATTTATAGGTTTAGATGGAATTTGCATCACAAACCATGATAATAATAATCTTAGAGATGAAATAGGAGATTCCGCGAAAATCAATGGAATCTTGGTAATAGTTGGAGCAGAAGTATTGACTCATGAAGGGGATATACTGGTATTTGGACTTAAAGATATTCCGGAAGAGATGATAAGTGCGGAAGAATTACTAAAATTAGTAAAAAAACATAATGGTGCTGCCATTGCAGCTCACCCTTTCAGAAATAATAATCGTGGTATAGGGGAAAACATGAGAAAGCTTAGCCATTTATTAGATGGAATAGAATCCTTCAATGGCAGCACATATTCATACCATAATTTGCAATCTTATGCCCTAGCTACTGAGTTAAACCTGCCCTCTTTAGGTGCTAGTGACGCTCATAAGCTTGAGAAGCTTGGGACATATGCTACCAAATTCTATGACACTATAAGAGATCATAGAGACTTTATAGAAGCTCTTAAATCAGGTAATTTTCATCCTCTTATGAGAAAAAATGGTAAATATAAAGATATTGATTATTTCTATGAAGATCATATTTCTTCACACACAAAAATAGTATCTCTTAAATAACAAATTCACTCTCTCTTATAAAAAAACAAAGAAAAAGAACTTCTATTGCTGACTAGAAGTTCTTTTTCTTTATCTTTATTATCTCTATATTATTAAGATTATCTATATTTCATAATTTTATTATAAAAAAAATATATTTTACTTGAAATTATTTAATATTCATGGTAACATATTATCTGTTAGATAATTTAATAAGCGAATGAAGATTATTGGAAATATCAATTAGGATAACCGTAGGAGCAAGGAGTTAAGATATCACTCATCTTATTCTGAAACTCTCAGGTAATTAACAATAATCTGACGCGTTCCCTGGAGAGACTTGTTGAATCAAGCATCGAAGAAGCAACTCATAATACATATTATGAGGAAACTTTCAGATACAAGGACAGGGAGGTAGAGTGGCAATAATTTTCATGCCGCCCAACCTCTCTGTCTTTTCGTTTTTTGCAGAATAGATATCTTTTAGGGAATTAAATGAGGCATTAATACCTTCCAATTGAGAAGTTATTAAGTATATATTAATTTTATGACACACACACAAATAAAATCGTGATTATTTAAATAATCACGATTTTATTTGTCTACATAAATTTTTATTTTAATATTAAATTAATCATGTTTTTGTTTTATTAATGAATTTCAATTCTTTTCTTTTTGTCATTGTCTTTAGTCAGTTTTGGTAAAACAATTTGTAAAACACCATCATTAAAATAAGCCTCTATTTTTTCTTCATCTACATTATCCATATAAAAACTTCTTTTAAATTCTCCATAATGTCTTTCACGTCTGACATAATTTTCTTCCTTAGTTTCTTGATTTTCATTTCTTTTGGCAGTGATTGTTAAATAATTGTTATTTACATCTATGTCTATATCTCCTTTTTTAATTCCAGGCAAATCAGCTTCTACAAAATACTCTTTGTCATTTTCTTTTAAATCAACATTAAAGTTTCCATGAAAATAATTCATTGGAGAAAAGAAATCGTTATCAAAAAAATTTGTTAGGAATGGTGAGAATGTTCCATCTTTCCTCATCAATTTATTATTTCCAAAAGGCCCCATAGTATTAAACATATTTAAATTCCTCCTAATAATTAAGTATATTTATAAATTAGTTTTCACAGGAATCTATAAATTATTCTAAGAACTAGAAACAGAAATTTGGCTTAAATAGCAAATAGAACTCCTAAGAAATAAGGAGTTCTATTTATTCTTATATTTAATTAAGGCTTTTGATAATTGATCAGGACAAGAAGTCTCTTTATTACCACATTTTATACCAGATAATTTCTCTATGAGCTTGTCCACTTCCATACCTTCAACGAGGCTTGCAATACCCTGCAAATTCCCATTACATCCTCCAGTAAATAAAACTTTCTTTACTATACCATTTTCCACTTCAAATTTTATATCCTTTGCGCAAACTCCAGATGTTGCATACTCATACATTTATTTTCTCCTCCCATGATGTTTAATATGACATAGTATATTATACAACAATTTGAAAGATATAGTATAGATTAATTTATTTTAAATATCTTCTATAAATTTTATATTCTTCTTCATCTATATTAAAATAACCTCCTATAATTCTATCTATTTCTCCCTCTAGTTTATATATTCTTTCTTCTACCAATCTTTTATTATCCATATCCTCATCTAATATTAATAGCAAATCCATTATTTGTTTTACTCTACATACTACATCATCAATTATATCCTCAGTTATTATCTTCATATCTAGTACAGAATTTGGATAATAATCATATATTCCTCTCCCCATCTTCTTAGCAAATAGTTTAAAATAAAATTCATAAATACTAGAGTTAAGCAATCCTACAAGATATTCTAATGGAATTTCATTCTTATATTCCTCTTTAATAATTATAGAATATACGTCTGCACTACAATATACGTTATTATAATCTAATGCAAATCTATTTCTACTAGCTTTATATGGAAATACAATTTTAGGTTGTTCAAACAATGCTGTGTCTCGTCCCCATTGTAATTGATACCATTTTTTTGCGCCATTTTTGCATTCTCTTCTATTTTCTAATCTTTCCCTATAGTTTCTAATAAACTCTATGCTATTAGGATACTTTTTTTCTGATTGAATTAAATCTGAATAAATCAGAGATAAATCCGTATCTGAGACTTGATATCTTTCCACATTTCTATTTTTTATCCATCTTTTTAATAATTCTCTTTCAATATTATTTTTCTCTATTTCTTCTGATGTTAATACAAATGCCTTATCACATCCTGTTATAATTCCTTGAAAGGATGTAACCACATCTCCCAGCCTTTTTTTCGCCTTACTTTCTATTTTCTTATATATATTAAGAATGCTCTTAGGTGATAATATCCATCTATCTGTATATAAATTAACTTGTTCTACATCAAATCTTTCAAATAGGTCAGATTTTATAACTTCCTGTAGATCTTTTAAATCTTCAAATTGATTTCCATCATCTATTAATTTATTTACAGTAACCTTATTATAATCTGACTTATCATTCTTAAAAAAATATATTGCTGTTGCAACACCAATCCCTTTAAATATCTCTGCTCCATAAAAATCTACTATTTCTAGAATATCTACATTATTTGCTAGATATGATCTTAAATGTTTTCCCGTTGGACTTTCCATAAAATATCTTGAGGTAATAATCCCGCTTATACCGTTTGGAGATAAAATATCAATTATTCGCTTAAAAAAACAAAAAGAAATATCTGATTTATCCTTAAATACACTATCATACTCCTGAAGTAACCACTGCTTATATCTCATATCCAATTGTTTATGTCCTATATATGGAGGATTACCGATTACATAATTATATTTTTTCCTCCAAAACTCTATAAGTTTATTTTCTTCTTTTAATTTGCATTCATCTATGTAATTTTTTTCCCATCTATATAAACTGTCGCATTCCACTATATTCAATTCTTCTATTTTACTAGTTGGCTCTTTTCCCAATAATCCTATTTTAGTTAAATTTACTGCAGTTTTATCTTTATCTGCCCCATAAATACAATGCTTTAATATATGGTAATGAATATTTTCTTTTCTCCAATAATCAATTCCATTTAAACTATATATCCGTCCTTCTTTTTCTAAGGTATATATATCTTCTCCGTATTTTTCCCTTAGTTCTTCTAAACTTAATAAAAATTTTTCTTTTAAAATACTATAAGCCTCCATCAGGAAATATCCTGCTCCACAAGAAATATCTATAACACTGATATAAGGATTTTTTATAATATCTGCTTTTCCTATTGTCTTCTTAAGTATATATTTAATAATAAAATCAGGTGTATAGTATTGGCCTATTGATTTTCGGATTTCTTTGTTAGTATTCTTTTGATAAATATCACCTAGTATATTAGGTCCCATATTCTTTCACCTCAATTTTATTTCAATTTTATCTGTAGATTCATCTATTAGGTATTTTCTGTGGTATATTCATATTAAATTGAGTATAATAGAAAAGCTAATAAATTACAATATAAGTTTAAAAACTATACTAATAATCTAACATCTTTAAATAGCTTAATCACCAATTAAAACAAGGCACAAAAACACAGCATTCATATATTATCTGAATATATATGAATGCTGTGAAATATTCAGTTATATATTTGAGATTTAAATCTAAATTTTAAGATTTAAATTTATCAATGCTTTCCTTCATCTTAATCGCCAGTTCAGATAAGGAATCACTAGAATTGGCAATCTCCTGCATTGATGCAGTCTGCTCTTCCACTGAAGCTGAAGCTTCTTGTGTTCCTGCTGCATTTTCCTCTGATATGGCAGATAAATTTTCCATAGCACTTATAATTTCATCTTTTCTCCCTATCATTTCTTGTCCAGATTTATTTATAATCTCTGTGGCTTCTTTGATCCTTTCTATAGAAGCAGCTATTCCTTCAAATTTATCATTGGTTAGTTCTACGCTTTCTGTCTGTGAAACAGCTATTTTTTCCACCTCTCCTATGATAACTATACCGTGATCAACTTTCTCAATAAGATCAATTACTATTTTTGATATCTCTTCAGTAAAATTATTAGATTCTTCCGCAAGTTTCCTTACTTCTTCCGCTACCACTGCAAAACCACGACCTGCTTCTCCCGCCCTTGCCGCCTCTATAGCCGCATTCAATGCTAATAGATTAGTTTGGCTTGCAATACTCTTTATCATATGACTTGCGTTTTCAATTTTTTCTGCACTTTTACTGGTATCCATTACTACCTTTCTAACTTTTAGAGATGCCTCATTATTAGCCGCCGTTTTTTCAACAAGCTCCTTTATAATTTCAATTCCTTCATTCTTTAGTGTATTTACCTCTTCAGTAGACTTTTTTAGTTCTTTTAATAGTTCCTGTTCTTGCTCTACTAAAGAACCTAAATAGGCTATATCCATTGCTCCTCTTCCAGTTTCCTCTGCCTGCTCATTTGCACCTTTGGCAATCTCTTCTATTACCCTAGCAACTTCATCTGTTGCGATAGCCGATTGATTAATCGTTAAATTAAGTTCCTCAGAAAAATCTGCTACTTCATTAGACAGTTCTGATATCTTATTTATAAGATGCCTTAATCTATCTATGACCTTCTGAAATGCATTAGATAATAGTCCTATTTCATCCTTTTTAGCCATAAATTCTTCTGGTATATTTTCCGAAACATCCAATGTATCTATAGCCTCAAATAAATGCATAAGCGGCCTAGAAATTCCTTTGTTGCTCATAATCCATATAAATGCCAAAATTATTAGGTTTAGAACAAATATTATGACTTGAAATATTTTAAGAAATATTACCTTTCCCCTTGAAAAATCTTCTGCTACAGAAACAGCTTTATTAGTGGTATCAAAGAAGTTCTCACTTTTACTTATTAGATTAGATTTATCACCACTTTTTCTACTTTCATATATGGTTTCCTTTATATCTTCCCAGTCTATTCTTACTTTCTCCATAGCTGAAATAAAATCTTCATCTGTAGCCCTTGGCAATTCTAATTCAGAATCTCCATCGATTAATCCGTTTATCTTTTTTTCTATTGAATCAATAAGTTCATCAGAGTTTTGACCTACTAACTCCAACTTAATAAGCCTTTGACTCCCTCCCCTGACGGAACCAGCATCATTAATTACTCTACTATCAGCATCCATTTTCTCTAGTTGGTAAAATACTGATACTGTACTGCTTAATGAAAAAATTAATAAGACTATTACTATGATTTTTAGTTTAACATTGATTTTCATTTATTTCCTCCTCTATTATATGATAGTTAGCCAAATAGTTTAATAGTTTGTCCTTTAAAACTATGAGAGATTTCATTGGTTGCTATTTATCCTTCTAATAAATACCCAGTAATCTAACATTAATTCATTAATGAAAAAATTATATATTTAAGTAATTTAAATAAATCTATTGGATATTCAAAAACAAAGAAACCTAAAGGGTTATACCCCTTTAGGTTTCACATTATGTATACGAGTAAGTCTATAAGCCGTGTTCTGTTTAAATGGTCATCTATCTAAGACCTATCGTTACCGATAGGTTCCTGCGACCTACCATTGGAACGGCAGCGGGCTACCACCTTTTATGTTCCTTTTTGGTCTTGCTCCAGATGGGGTTTACAGAGCCATTTAGTCACCTAAATGCTGGTGAGCTCTTACCTCGCCTTTCCACCCTTACCAGATAATCTCCATGGATTATTTCACTACAGTCCAAGCAAATGCCGAGAAAGAGTTCTGGCGGTATATCTCTGTTGCACTATCCTTAGGGTCACCCCCACTGGACGTTATCCAGCATCCTGCCCTATGGAGCACGGACTTTCCTCATGTGTTACCACACGCGACCATCCAACTTACTCGTATATAATATACCACAAATCGTCAAAATGTGCAAAGGATATATTTTCTATGGTTTACATAATATTCTACCACAGCATTCACAATAAATCAGTTCCTTTTGGTTATTCAATCTATCTATTAAAACTGTAGGGATTAGCATATTACAACCAGAACATATTGTATCTTTCACTTCAGCCATTCCTGTTCCTTTATTCTTTCTGATCATATTATATTTGTTTAATAGATTTACGTCAATTTTACTTTCTAATGCTATAATTTCATCTTCTTCCGACTTAATCTTATCTTTTAGACCTTCTTCTAAATCTTTATATTTACTTTTCAACTCATTATTTTTATTTTTAATATCTTCAAGAAACCTTTCGATGGCTAACAGTTCTTCATCTATATTTTCTACTTCATCCATAAACTCTATTATTTCGGTTTCTGTATCACTGATTATCTCCTTTAGTTTATCCTTTTCATCATTTAAGTATTCAAGCTGTTTTAAATCAGTTATTTGTCCTTTATATAAGTTATTTTCTATTTCTTCAATCTTGAAATTATAATCTTTTAACCTTGTATTTGATTGTTTTAATCTATCTTTAATCTTTTCTTGGCTGGATTTAAGCCTTGAAAGCTTCTCTTCAGTATCTAGTATCTTTTCTTCGGTTTTGTTAACCATTGAATCATTTTTTAAATTGAATAATTCCTTTTGATATACTTTAAGTGAATTATGGTGCTCCTCTAAATTCCTCAATAAATCTAGTTGTTCCATATTCTCACTCCCTTAAGGTTAATATATTTTATATAATGGACTTGGCCTTTCCCATATTTCTACATAAATATTGCAATTTTTTTCTTTCTCTAAATATTCTTTTATAACAGGCAATATAACCTTTTCTGTATGATAATGCCCTGCATCTATAATAGTAAGTCCTAGTTCAGCACCTAGTTGTGCATCGTGATATTTTATATCCCCTGTTATATAAATACATGCCTTTTGTTTATATGCATCATAGATAAATTCTGATCCACTACCCCCACAAATGGCAACTCTATTAATCTTTCTTTCTTGATTACCGTATACTATCAAGCTATCTGTGTTTAGCTTTTCTTTAATCTGTTTTATATAATCTACTAACTCAATTTCCTTTATATCACCTACCTTTCCATATCCATATGATGATTCAAAGTCTAGGTTGCTCAGCTTTAATGCCGTAGGATTGCAGAGTTCTAAGAGCTTTGCCAACTCATCATTAACTCCATTTTCAGCTTGATCTAGATTTGTATGAGCATTATATATTACTATTTCATTCCTGATTAAATCATGTATAAGCTTTCCCTTATAGTTCGATGTAGTTATACTGCTAATTGGCTTAAATATAAGTGGATGATGAGTTATTATCATATCGAAGTCTTCTTTTACTGCTTTTTCATAAACTTCCATGTCCAAATCTAAAGCAACTAAGATTCTATTTACTTCTTTATTCTCATCGCCTATTTGAAAGCCAGTATTATCCCAATGATCTATTAGTATCGGCAATGCCCAATCATTCATTAACTCTATTATTTCTTTAGCCTTCAATCTTCCTTAGAACCTCCTCATATTCCTTTATAGTTTTCTCTAAGATTAGGTATCTTTCTTTAGATTTTTCTGTATCTATACCTTCTATTTCCTTTAAAATTTTTTTAGCTGCAATCATCTTAACTTCTATATATTCTTTTAATAAGGGATGCTTATTTTGTATTAAAATTGGACTAATCTCATAATAGATTTCCTTTTCTATAAATGTTTTACCTTTTTTTGCATGGATTATTTCATAATATTTATTTTCTTCTTTTACTAACTCTTCTTTTATAATTTCAAAATTATTTTCTATTAGATATTGTCTTAATTCTTTAGCAGCTACCATAGGCTGCAATATAAAATCAATTATAGAATTTGATATTTCCTTATGTTTTTCAAGGATATCCCTAATAAGTAAACCTCCCATTCCTGCAATAATTACAGTATCTACCTCATAGGGTTTAATTACCTCTAGTCCATCTCCTAATCTGCTATCAATTTTATCTTCAAATCCTAATTCCTTTACATATTCTATTATTTTATCTAATGAACCCTTAGATATATCTGTCCCTATCACTTTTTTAGATATCTTATTTTCTATTAAATATGCTGGTATATATCCATGATCTGTGCCTATATCAGCTACTATGGAATTTTTAGGTACTAGATTTGCTAGGGTTAGTAATCTTTCTGATAATTTCATCTCTTATTTCTTCCTTTCCAAAAAGTATAATTAAAGATTCGCTTAAGCGAATCTTTATTATTCTAGAAAATCCTTCAATTTTTTAGATCTACTTGGATGACGCAACTTTCTTAAAGCCTTAGCTTCTATTTGTCTAATTCTTTCTCTTGTAACTTCAAACTCTTTACCAACTTCTTCAAGGGTTCTAGCTCTACCATCATCTAAACCAAATCTAAGCCTTAATACTTTTTGCTCTCGAGGTGTCAAAGTATCTAATACATCAATCAATTGTTCCCTAAGCATTGTAAATGTAGCTGCTTCTGCAGGAGCTAGTACCTCATCATCAGGTATGAAGTCTCCTAAATGACTATCTTCTTCTTCACCAATAGGAGTTTCTAAAGAAACTGGTTCCTGTGCTATTTTCATTATTTCTCTAACCTTTTCCACTTCCATACCCATTTCTTTACCTATTTCTTCTGGACTAGGATCTCTTCCTAGTTCTTGCACTAGTTGTCTTTGTACTCTAACTAATTTATTGATTGTTTCAACCATATGAACAGGTATCCTAATAGTTCTAGCTTGATCTGCTATAGCTCTTGTAATTGCTTGACGAATCCACCATGTTGCATAGGTACTAAACTTAAATCCTTTTTTATAATCGAATTTTTCTACTGCCTTCATAAGTCCTAGATTGCCCTCTTGGATCAAATCTAGGAAAAGCATACCTCTACCTACATATCTCTTTGCAATGCTAACTACTAGCCTAAGATTAGCCTCTGCAAGTTGTTTTTTTGCTTCTTCATCACCTTCTTGCATCCTCTTAGCTAATTCAATCTCTTCATCTCCTGTTAATAAAGGTATTTTACCAATTTCCTTCAGATACATCCTAACTGGGTCATCTACATTGATGCCTTTTGGTACTGATAAATCTTCTTTTATATCTACTTCATCTAAATCTTCCTTATCAATATCATCATCCATATCGTCATCAATGTCATCTTTTTCTAGCAACAAGCTATCTTCTTTATCTCCTACTACTTCAATTCCCATACTTTCCAAACTCTGATAAACCTCTTCTATCTGGTCTGCATCTAAAGATATCTCCTCTAAACTATCTATTAATTCACTATATGTTAATATCCCTTCCTTTTTTCCCTTAGCGATCAATTTCTTAACTGCTTCTATTCTCGCCATATTTGTTTTTTCATTGTCTTTATTTAATTCGTCCAACTGGTTTACCTCCCTTCCTCATATCTCATGAGGTTTAGTTCTTTGTTTAAATTAGTTAGTTCTATACACAGCTTAAGAAATCGTTCATCCTCGTTAGAATTCCTGACACTCTTTCTTTCTAATTCTTCAATCTCTTTTTTTATATTATTTCTCTTAGTTTCTAGTTTGTTAATTTTTAATGTGGTTATTAGATCTTTTATCATCTGATCTATATTCTCAGGCAGAAAGTTTATTGGTCTTTCGAAGATCAAGCTAAGTAATCCAGTATCAATACCTGGTAACTCTTTTACCCTTTTATATAATAAGTCTTCATCCAGATCTTCAGCTTTCTGGTATAATTCTATCATTATCTTCAAGATTTCTCTACATTCTAAATTCTCATATTCATCCAAAGAAACCTCCCTGATTAGTATATCAAAATACTCTTTATCAAAAATCATTAATTTTATTAAGTCAATCTCAGCAATAAGACTTGCTGATGGTAATATTGTTCTAACTGGAGAAATAGTAAGCTTCTCTTTAAAATTTTTATTTTCTACACCTTTTATATTATTGCCAAATACTTCTTTCTGTATTGCTTCTTTTGAAATATTCATTTCAGCAGCAATTTTGTTTATATATACATCCTTTTCTATTGGAGACTTTAGTTCTTTTATTATTTTGGCTATTTCAATTGTAAATTTTATTTTGCCTTCTGCCTCGTTAATATTATATTTTTGTTTATTAACATGTATTCTAAAATCTATATAGTTGAGAGCTTCGTTTAATCTATTTTCAAATTTTTCTATAGTATTCTCCTTTAAAAAATCATCTGGATCTTTAAATTTCCCTAGTGTTACTACCTTAGGTTCGATTCCTTCTTTCAAGAGTATTTGAATCGCCTTATTTGTAGCATTAATTCCCGCTTGATCTGAATCATAACAGATATACACATTTTCCCCATACCTTTTTAGCAGCTTTGCTTGTCTTTCAGTTAAAGCTGTTCCAAGGCTTGCTACTGCGTAATTAATCCCCTTACTAAACAATGAAATTACATCCATATATCCTTCTACTAATATGATCCTCTTTCTATCTGAAAGTTTATTGACCAAGTTCAATCCATAGAGATGATTTCCTTTATTGAATATAAAAGTTTCCTGAGAGTTTAAATATTTTGGCATCGAATTGTCTAAAACTCTTCCACCAAATCCAATAACTCTTCCTTTAGTGTCAATTATAGGAAACATAATCCTATTTCGAAACTTATCATAATATTCATCACTATTGGTTTTTTTACCAATTAGCCCTAGTTTCTCTATTTCTTCATTTTTATATCCTTTATCCTGAAGATACTTATGCAAAGAATTCCATTTATTTAGAGAATAGCCTAAACCGAATTGTTTTATAACTTTGTTGTTTATTTTTCTTTGATATAGATAGGATAACGGAATTTTCTCTTTAGTTAAATTGCTGAAAAAAAATCTAGCAGCTTCTCTATTAATATCATAACCCCTATCTCTGTCTTGATATAGCTTTTCATTTCTAGGAGTTTCTTCTTCCACAGTAATTCCCAATTTATCAGCTAAAAACTTAACTGCTTCAGGGAACGTTAAGTTTTCTTTTTTCATTATAAAAGCCAAAGCATCTCCTCCCTCTCCACAGCCAAAACAATGAAAAAATTGCTTTGTATCTGAAACTGTAAAAGAAGGTGTCTTCTCATTATGAAAAGGACATAATCCTACATAATTTCCACCTGATTTTTTCAGTGGAATATAGTCTGAAATAATATCAACTATATTTGCAGCATCTCGTACCTTTTCAATTGTTTCATCATTTATATAACCCGTCATATTATCACCTGAATATCTCACCTACCAAAATTTATTTATTATAATATTTTTTCACTATAAGATATATTCGACATAAATATCAAAAATCCTTCTTTTTTTTAATATTTTTGCCAAGGTTTTGGTATAAAAATATTATTAAAGAGATTTACTGCATATCTATCTGTTGTTCCTGCAATATAATCACAAATAATATCTTCTATCTCCGAGTGCATATTCTTATAGATTTTCAAATGTTCTTCTGGCAGTGTATTTATATTTTTTAAATAATATATATATAGTTGTTCTAAAACATATTCTGCTTTGGATTCTTCTGATTTTGCATCTTGATTAAGGTATACATTTTGAAACATATAGTTTCTTAGTGCGTTAGTTGCTTCCCCAACATCTGCACTCATTATTATAGTATTTTTTTCCATACTATTTTTAATTATATCTAAAATCATAGTATTTATTCTTTCACCATGAGTTTTTCCCAATATTTCTACACATTCCTCAGGTAAATCTTCCTTTCTTATAACTCCTGCCCTAATAGCATCATCAATATCATGATTAATATATGCAATTCTATCTGCATATTTAACGACTTGTCCTTCCAATGTCTGTGATTTTTCATCACCAGAATGCTTCCTTATACCTTCTTTCACTTCATAGGTGAGATTTAATCCTATTCTATCATCCTTATGCTCTAAAAAATCTACAACTCTTATGGACTGTTCGTTATGGTTAAAACCTTTTGGATGCAATTTATTTAATACTCTTTCTCCAGTATGCCCAAATGGCGTATGTCCTAAATCATGTCCCAGTGCTATGGCCTCAACTAAATCTTCATTTAGCCTTAGAGCCCTAGCCAATGTTCGCCCTATTTGAGCCACCTCTAATGTATGAGTAAGTCTTGTTCTAAAATGATCTCCCTCTGGAGCAATAAAGACTTGGGTCTTATGTTTTAATCTTCGAAAAGATTTAGAATGGATTATTCTATCCCTATCTCGTTGAAAGTCAGTCCTTATATCACATTTTTCTTCAAATTTTTCTCTTCCTTTAGAATTTTGACTATGCATAGCATATTGGGATAAATTATTTTTTTCTATTTCCTCGGTTCTTAATCTTATATTCATATATATACCCCTTTATATTTACTGATAAATTATTCTTAATATATATATACAACATAAGTTTTAATAATCCTTCTTTTATATTAAATATTTTTTAAATATTTTTAAGCATTTCACAAATAAAATAGAAGTGCTATCTTTAACACTTCTATTCAAAGATTCTATCTCCGAAGTTTTTCTTTATATAGTCTATTATAAGCCCAGCAGTTTCTTCTATTGCTTTATATGATACATCTATTACTATACATCCTAGTTTTTCCATTATTTCCTTAGAATATTCCAATTCTAAGTTTATTCTATCTACATTTGCATAATTTGCATTATCATCTAAGCCTAATGCCTTCAATCTTTCTTGTCTAATTTCATTTAGTTTTACTGGATTAGCAACAAGCCCAATTATTCTTCTATTATCTTTTAAGAATAATTCACTTGGAGCTGGAACTTCTGGTACTAAAGGCACATTAGCTACTTTAAAATTCTTATGAGCTAAATACATACTCAAAGGTGTTTTAGATGTCCTAGAAATTCCAACTAATACAATATCTGCTTTCTTTATTCCCCTAGGATCTTTACCATCATCATATTTTACAGCGAACTCAACTGCTTCAACTTTCCTAAAATAATTTTCATCCAATCTTCTAATTAGCCCTGACTCTCTTTTAGGCTGATATTCAAGAACTGATTCAATTGCATTTAAAGCTGGTGTCATCAAGTCCACTGTTGGAATATTAAATTCTTGTCCCTTGGCACTTATAAAGTTTTTTAACTTTTCTATTACTATAGTATAAATTACAACACTCGGTTCATTTTTAGCTTCTTCAAATATCTCATTTATCTGGTCTTCAGCTGTAATAAAGGGGAATCTTCTTACTTCATATCTTCCTGAATTGAATTGACTTAAAGCTGCACGAGATAACAATTCTCCCGTTTCCCCTATGGAATCTGATAGTACATAAATTGTTAAGCTTTTGTCCATAACCTTACCCCCTTTAATCATTTTTACCTAATTCTACAAATAACCTTGTTATTGTTGTTTTTGTTATTCTGCCAACTACTTTATAGTTTTTTTCATCTTCTTCCACTACAGGCAAACTATCTATTTCATGGTCTATTAATTTCACTGCAGCATTTAAAACACTGTCTTCTAGTTCTACATACACAATATTAGGCATCCTTGTCATAATCATCCCTATAGGAACCTTATTTAAATCCATACCCCCCATAGCATTTCTAAGAAAGTCTTTTCTCGATACGACACCTGATAAAAAACCTTTAGAAGTAACATATATAGATCCTACATCCTCTAAAAACATTAGCACTATTGCATCATAGAGATTTGTAGATTCATCTACTACTATAGGAACAGATTTTACATCAGATACCTTTATGTTTTTTATCTTTTCAGAAATATAAGATAGGCTAGTTTTTCCTGTGTAAAAATATCCAACCTTTGGTCTTGCATCTAGTATTCCAGACATAGTCAAGATGGCCAAATCTGGTCGCAGGGTTGATCTTGTAAGTTTCAGTTCACTTGCAATGGCTTCAGATGTAATTGGTTGACTCCTTTTAACTATATCTACTATTTTTTCTTGTCTCTCATTTAGTTGAATAGTGATCTCCCCCCAATATCCCTGCTACTTCAGTTTTGTAAGTAGTGGACTATTTATTAACTATCTTTGATAAGTCACAAATTTGCAACATAGTATCGTATATTTTCTTTAATAAACCTAGTCTATTATTTCTTATCTTTTCATCATCTACCATTACCATAACTTTATCAAAGAATTTATCGATCGGTTCTTTTAATACTACTAATTGATCTAATGCCTTATCATATTCTTTCTTATCAATCGAACTATTTATCTTTTCTTCTACATTGTTGAAGCTTTCATATAATTCTATCTCATCTTCTGTAAGCAAATCTCTTTGAACTTCATCAGATATAGCTTTTTCTGCTAGATTTGCAACTCTATTAAATGCTGATAATATCTCTGATAAACCTTCTTTCTTTAACCATTCATTTAATTTATTAGCCCTTATTTTCATATCATAAATATCATCAGTATTTGTACTAATTACTGCTTCTACTATATCATATCTAATGCCCATATCCATAAACATATTTCTTATTCTTCCACTGAAGAATTCGATTATTTCATCTTTAACCCTGTTATAATCAAAGGCCAATCCATTTACTTCTACGTAAAAATAAAGGGCTGTTTCTACCAATTCATTTATAGATAAGTTTAGTTTTTTGTCTAATATTATATTTATAATCCCTAACGCTTGTCTTCTTAGGCCAAAAGGATCTTGAGAACCTGTTGGATGTATACCTATGGCAAATAATCCAGAAATAGTATCCATCTTATCTGCTATACTAAGAACTGAACCAGCAGTAGTTGTTGGAAGTTCATCTCCAGCAAATCTAGGTAGATATTGTTCAAAAATAGCTAAACTAACTATTTCATTTTCTTCTGAACATCTTGCATACTCCATACCCATTTTTCCTTGAA
Source organism: Tissierella carlieri (assembly GCF_018917285.1). Taxonomy (NCBI): domain Bacteria; kingdom Bacillati; phylum Bacillota; class Tissierellia; order Tissierellales; family Tissierellaceae; genus Tissierella; species Tissierella carlieri. The sequence goes on from NZ_JAHLOH010000046.1 coordinate 76,334, forward strand.
GTTCTGTAAATTCACTCACCATTTTTGTAACTAAATCCGCCTTAGATAAATACCCTGCTCTTTCTATGTTTCTTTCAGTCTCTTCTCCGACTTCTAGATACTCTCCTATCTTTATTCCTAGGTTTTGTACTCTCTTAGTCTTGTCATATAAAGTCCCTAGTTTTTCCTGAAATACTATTCTTTGAAGGTCATCTACATAAGACTCCAATGGTCTTTTTACATCATCCATGTAGAAAAACCTAGCATCCTCTAGTCTAGCACCGAGTACCTTTTCATTTCCTTTTATAACAGTTTCTATAAAATCATCATTTCCATTTCTTACTGTAATAAAATAAGGTAACAGCCTTTTCTTATCATCTAACACAGGGAAAAATCTTAGATGTTCTTTCATAGGAGTTATAACTACATCTGCTGGTAAAGATAAATATTCTTCTTTTATTCTACCTATCATTGGTGTAGGATACTCTACTATATTAGTTACTTCATCTAATAGATTTTCATCTTGTTGTAAGTTGCCGCCTTTTTCTTTTGCTAGTCTTTCAGATCCATATTTAATAATATCTTTTCTTTCCTCTTGATCTACTATGACAAAGTTTTTCCTTAAAGCTTCTACATATTCATCAACATTATTTAACTCTATTCTATTGCTGCCTAAAAATCTATGACCTTTTGTAATATTAGAGGCTTCTATGCCTTCTAAATCAAAAGATACAATTTTATCATCTAATAATGAAACTAACCATCTAATTGGTCTAGCAAATCTTATATTTTTGCCTCCCCATCTCATAGACTTAGGGAAATTAATAGACTTAATTATATTAGGTATATTTCCTTTTAATATTTCTTCTATTTCCTTGCCCTCTTTAACAACATCTGCATAAACATATTCTATCCCATTATGCTCTTCCACATAAATAGATGCTATATCTATGTTTTGACCTCTCATAAATCCCAGCAATGCTTTTGTCGGATTTCCATCAGAGTCAAATGCTATTTTTTTAGCTGGCCCTTTTACTGTTTCTTTTAAATCTTCCTGCTTATCTTCTAGTCCCTCAACTATCAATGTTAATCTTCTTGGTGTAGAATAAACTTTCATACTATTATAGCTTATTCTTTCTTCCTTGAGGAAGTTTGAAGTATTGGTTTGTAATTGTTCTAAAGCATCTCCAACAAATCTTGCTGGCAGTTCTTCAACACCTATTTCTAGCAAATAGTTCTTACTCATTATCATGACCCTCCTTCTTTAATAGAGGATAATCCATTTCTTTTCTTTGCTCAATATACTTTGCTGCAACTATCCTTGCTAGATTCCTTACTCTTCCTATATAATTTGTTCTCTCCGATACAGATATGGCTCCTCTTGCATCTAATACATTAAATGTATGGGAACATTTAAGGACATAATCATAGCTTGGTAATACAAGACCGTCGTCTAGTATCTTTTTTACTTCTTCTTCATAAGTATTGAATAGCCCTTTTAGAGTTTCAATATCCGCTTTTTCAAAGCTATATACTGAATGTTCATATTCGGCCTTATTGAAAATATCTCCATAGGTAAAATCTTTATTCCACTTTATATCAAATATATTGTCTACATCTTGTAAATACATGGCTATTCTTTCTAGACCGTAGGTTAACTCTGCTGATTCCAGTTCACAGTTAATACCACCCACTTGTTGAAAGTATGTGAATTGAGTAACTTCCATTCCATCTAACCATACTTCCCATCCTAGCCCCCAGGCCCCTAAAGTTGGAGCTTCCCAATTATCCTCAACAAATCTAATATCATGCTTAAGCGGATCAATACCTATTACCCTTAAACTATCTAAGTACATCTCTTGGACTTCTTCTGGCGATGGTTTAAGTATAACTTGAAGCTGATGATGCTGATAAACTCTATTTGGATTCTCACCATATCTAGCATCTGCAGGTCTTCTGGAAGGCTCCACATATACTACTTTCCACGGTTCTGGTCCAAGGGACCTTAAAAAGGTATGAGGACTCATTGTTCCCGCACCCTTTTCTACATCATAAGGTTCTAATATTATACATCCTTTATTTCCCCAGTAGTCTAGTAATTTCAGCATTAAATCCTGAAAATACATATAAAAACCTCCTTATTTTTACGATTAGTGGCAACAAAAAAACCTTACATCCCACATAGGGACGAAAGGTTAACTTCCGCGGTTCCACCCTATTTAATACTCCCTAAAGAGTATTCACTTAATAAAGTATACTCCGAAGTGCCTTTCGTCAATAGTAATTATGTCCAGCTCTCACCATTCTAGACTCTCTTAAATAATTACAATCGATATTTTCTTCCTCATCGTATAGTAATGCATTTTGTATGATTATTAATTTAGCAAAAATTGATTTTATTGTCAAGTATATAGTATTTCAAAATATACTGTTATTATAAAGAAACAGCTATTCTAAAGGATAATTATTGTAATGATTTGATTAAATTTAAACTATTAAATTTTTTTCTATCTATATTATACAATATATATTCTACTATCATCTCATGTATTTTATAAAGGGAATCCTTAGAAATAACAACGTCAGATATTTTTTCCAGTGATGTATATAAAAGTTCACACATCCCTTTATATATTTCCTTATTCACTTGTATACTAAATGGGTCCGTGACAAAGCAATTATCACAGATTATCCCACCTTCATAAATACTAAATTTGATGTTATTTTTATTAAAAGAGCCGCATAAAACACATTTATCCAAATAAGGTTTATATCCTAAGAAGGATATAAATTTAAGTTCATAAGCTGCGATAAATTTTAAATAATCATTCTCTAAAGAAGATAAGACTGTCAAACCTTTTATTAGAAGGTTGAAAAGCTTTTCATTCTCTTGTTCCTCCGGTATTGATTTATCAATTAACTCAAGCATATAATATCCATAGGTGACTCTCTCTATTCTCTCTCTTATGGAATAAAAAGAATCTATTATATCTCCTTGATTAAGGTAGAAAAAATTTTTACCCCTATATAATTGATATTCATTATATGAAAAAGGCTGAGTATTGGCTATAATCTGAGACTTAGGTCTATAAGCTCCCCTTGCCATCACTGCTATCTTTCCATATTTTTTTGTATATACACTAAGTATCTTGGATGTGTCTCTATATCTTAGTTCCCTCAGTACTACTCCTTCTGTTTTTAACATATAATTCCCCTAATTATTTATAACCAAAGTATTTTACCTTGTTATCTCTTTCTCTCCAATTTTTTTCTACCTTAACCCAAAGTTGAAGATTTACTCTGCTACCTAAAAGTGCCTCTATATCCATTCTTGCATTTTGACCAATTTCTTTTAATTTAGCTCCATTTTTTCCTATTACTATACCTTTATGAGATTCCTTCTCGCAATAGATATTTGCAAATACATCTATAATATTTTTATTTTCTCTCTCTTTGACTCCATCTATTTCTACATAAATTCCATGAGGCACTTCTTCTTCTAAATTTAAAAGAGCCTTTTCTCTTATAATTTCAGCAATAACAAATCTTTCAGGTTGATCCGTTATCATGTCTTCTGGAAAATACTGGGGACCTTCTGGCAGTTTATTTTTCAATGCTTCTATATATCTATCTATATTAGTATTATTCATTGCAGATATAGGTATTATTTCTTCAAACATTTCCATCTTCCTATATTTATCTATTAACTCTAATATCTGTCCTTCGTTCAGCTTATCAGTTTTATTTATTAATAATACTATTGGAGTAGATATCTTTTTTAAATCTTCTATTATTAAGTTATCCATAGGTCCAATTTCCATACTATCATCTATCATAAATGTAACAACATCTACTTCTTCTAAAGTACTTTTTGATACTTTTAGCATATATTCACCAAGTTTATTTTTAGGCATTTGTATTCCTGGTGTATCAAGGAAAATTATCTGACAATTTTCTTCGGTATATACAAGCTGAATTTTATTTCTTGTAGTCTGAGGTTTATCTGATATTATAGATATTTTTTCCCCTATAACTTGATTTAGTAACGTTGACTTTCCAACATTTGGTCTTCCTATAACTGCAACAAATCCTGATTTATACATTTTTTTCACTCCTAGTATCTGCATCCGCTAAATCTTCTGGTCCAAAACTATGTGGTAGCAGTTCTTCTAATTTATATTCTCTATATTCGTCCTCTGAATTAGCTATAATTATTATAGCATCCTTGCCAAATTCTCTAATTACCTGCCTGCAAACTCCACAAGGATAAGTAAAATCTGCATCTCCAACTACTGCTATAGCTTTAATTTTTTTATGACCTTCTGATATAGCCTTGAAGATAGCAGTTCTCTCTGCACATAAAGTAGGTGAGTAGGATGCTATTTCTATATTACAACCAGTAAATATTTCATCATTTTCTGTAAGTAATGCTGCACCAACATGAAAATTAGAATATGGCACATAAGCCTTTTTCTGAGCCTCTAAAGCTTTTTTTATTAATTCCCTTGTATTCACAGAATACCTCCTCTTTATCAATTCAAAATTCATATCCAAAGGTTATTTAGACAATTTTGTCAGCTTCTTTTGGAAGCTATTCTATTATGATCTCAGTTTTTGCATTAATTACTTGAATCCATGTAACTCCTGGATTTAAAACTATTTCTTCTCCTGCTGGGTTATAGTATAAAGTTTTATCATTTCTTGATTTTTTTACCCATTTTATATCCATAACTTTTCCATTTGTTATGTATTTTCCTTCTCCCTCGCCTACTAATTGAATTTCTAGCCTACCTTCTTTATCTAATACCTTAGTCTTTGCTTCTTGAATTATTATATTCTTAGCTACAATTGGAGTTTCATCTATCTCATCTATATGTAGCTTACCATCTTTTTCTCTAGTATATACTTTCTTTTCTTCATCGTAATTATACTGGGTCGTATTATTTTTCATATATTTAATAGTTAACTTATTAGCAATATTCCCCTCTATGTCAGCTTCATCTTCTCTGAATTTAAACGGAGTATACTCTCCAGTTAATTTATATTTTCTTTCTTCCTGTGTCGCTCTTATGACTTCCATACTGGAATAAGTATTATGCGGAGCCTTTTTATGAGATTTTCTAAAGAAGACTTTATTGGAGCTAGATAATCCATCAATATCAGCTATTTTTAGAGTTCTTATATCTGATTTAGCCTGTTCACTACCACCTACATGAACATAAACAGCATCATACTCTAAAGATGATGTTATAAAATAAGGCCTAGCAGATCTAATTGGTCCTATGGATGGCGGATCATTTATTAAATATATACCCATATATCTAGTATACGGAGCTTCTACTAAAAATTCATATACTATTTCTGCATCTTTTAGTCCTGATTGCCATCTTGCACTATGGTGATTATCAAACATAACTGCTACTGGTCTTCTATTTACCTTTACCTCTTCTGCATATATTCCACTAATAGGTGAAGGTATTCCTTCTTTTTTTGGTACTTCTTCTACAACCTCATCTTCTTTTACTACGTCCTCTGATTCTTCCACTACTGGTGGTTCTTCAACGTTTTGTTTTTTACAACTACTAGATAATAATGCTATTAAAATTCCTATTAAAATAATTTTCATCTTAAATTTCATTTTTTTCCCCCTTATCCTATGATTTGAAATACTAAAACTCCTACTAATATTCCTAGTACAGCTCCTAATAAAACTTCTAAAAAAGTGTGAATCTTACCTTCAATCCTGCTTTCACCTACTAAAATAGCAAGACCATAAGTTAAGGTTGTAACTAACATATTTTGTGCTAAAAATGCTATTATGGTAGCTATACAGAATGATACAGCTGCGTGCCCACTTACTGTTCCTCCTTGAAAATGAGTCCCCCTTCCTCTATAAAACTTTGCTTTTAATCCTATGGTTAATAATATAACAAATAACAAAGCTACAAAAGTAAGATGAATATCTGACCTTCTTATTTTAAATAATAATAAATCTGTATATGAACTTAATCTATCAAAAAAAAGTAAATATCCTACTACTATAGAATTTATAGCAGCAATAAGGACTGCTCCAGCAGCTACATCCTTTACTAATCGTGCCAATGGATGATAATCTTCTGTAATTAAGTCTATTACTCTTTCCAATGCAGTATTAACCATCTCTGCTACAACTACTAAGGATATTGCAAATAGCAATAGGAGAAACTCTGCCCTCGAAAAATCAAAAAAAAGACTTAATGCTATGACTAAAATAGCAATTAAATAGTGTATCCTCATATTTTTTTCAGTTTTTAATGCTATAATAATACCTGATACTGCATAGTTAAAACTATCAATGATAGTCTTTTTCTTCATTATACTACTCCCCTTTATTATCTTTGAATATCTTCAATCTCTTCATTATTTCCTTTTCTTTTTCTCTCATTATACTCTTTTCTTCATCTTCCATATGATCATATCCTAATAAATGAAACATTGAATGAGCTGTTAAATACGCTATTTCTCTATAAAGGGAATGTCCAAAATCCTCAGATTGTTCTAAAGCTTTTTCCATAGATATAATTATATCTCCCAATAATATAGGTCCCTCGATGAAAAATTCATCCTCCATAGGAAAAGATAATACATCTGTATCTTTATCTACTCCTCTATACTCTCTATTTAACTCTTTTATCTCTTGATTATCTACAAAAGATACACTAACTTCACAATCTAAGGACTTGTTCTCAAAACTTAAAACTTCATTAACTACTTTCTGTATTATTTCAGATATCTCTTCATTAATTTCAACTTTATCTTGCCTATTATCTATAAATATTTCCATTATTTATGCCTCCGATTTTTCTTCTACATTTGGATATTCAATTCTATCATGGTATATTCCAGTTAATACATTTACAAAAGAGTGGATAATAATTTCAATTTCCTTCAATGTCACATTACATTCGTCTAACTGTTCGTCCTTTAGTTTCCCCTGAACTACTTTTCTAACCATATCTTCAATTTTTTCCTTTGTTAAATCCTTCATGCTTCTTACAGCAGCCTCAGAAGAATCAGCCAACATCACGATTGCTGCCTCTTTCGTCTGAGGCTTCCTGCCTCTATATCTAAAGGCATCTATAGATATATCTATATCTTTATCTAGTTCTTTTGCTTTATAATAAAAATATGCCACAGCTGTATTTCCATGATGTTCCTCTATTATATCAATTATTTCCTTAGGCAATTTTTTTTCTTTACCTAAAGCCATTCCATCAATAGTATGAGATGTAATTATAGTGGTACTTTGCATAGGCTGCAATTTATTATGAGGATTTTCCATGCCAAATTGATTTTCTGCAAAGTAATAAGGTCTTATTGTCTTGCCTATATCATGATAGTATGATGCTACTCTAGCTAACAATGGGTTGGCTGATATAGATTCTGCTGCTGCCTCAGAGAGGTTGCCAACTAATATGCTATGATGATACGTTCCAGGAGCTTCTAATAACAATTTTTTTAATAATGGTTGATTAGGATTTGATAATTCAAGTAATTTCAATGTAGTCAAAACTGAGAACGCATTTTCCCATACTGGTAAAGATCCTAAAGTTAAAATTGCAGCTATAATACCATTCAGAAAGCTATATCCCGCTGTTGTAACTGAATCTATTCCTCCTACTCCCTTAGCTAATTTAAAGGATGTTAAAGCCAAAAGATTAATAGCTCCAACAATGAAACCATTAAGCAAAATATTGTATCTTTGTTCTTGTTTAATAGCTATTAATGCAGCAATGCCTCCTGATATCATATACATAGTAATTGTACTAGCATCGAGTCTTAATATAAATCCTAAAAAGAAAGATAGAAACATATTTACTAATAATCCTAGTTTTGGTTCTATTAGCATGGAAATTAATAGGGCAGCTGTCGCTACTGGCATTATATATGGAGAAATTAAATACATTTCTTTGCATATTATTATAGATGATAATATAATAATAAGTAATATTAACAAACGATTATTATATAGTATTTCATTATTAAATAAATATATATATCCAACGATAATAGACATTCCCAATGATATTAACATAACTGTCCCTATTATCACACCTATTGGAATCTTATTATCTTCCTTTAATAGCCCCGACTCTCTAATTAACTCTAGTTCTCTTTCACCTATTGTAGTTCCTTGTGATGCTATGATCTCATTTTCTTTTAGGATAACTGTTTCTATTTTTTTCGCTTCTTCCTCTTTTCTCCTATCTGTCTCCGCCTTGTCCAAAAATTCATTTGCCCTTATAGTGGCATTCATAAGCAAAAGACCTAGTTGTTTTTCCTCATCTTTCATATCTAAAGACTCAAAAGTTTTTACTAAGTTCTCTTTCTCATATTCAAGTTCTGTTTCTTTAATGCCATTTCCCATTACTTGGTTTATTAAATCCATCAAATTATTCTCAAAATTATTTAAAGATTTATAATCCATTCTAAGGGCAATATAAATTTCCTTAGAGCTTAGCCCAAGTTCTTGTTTCTCATTAAGAAGGTGAGCTTTTTTATTTATGCTGATACTTTCCTGAGCCTTAATATCCCTAGTGGTATCTAAGAAATCCTTAATAGTATTTTTCATGGTCATTTGGACCGATGGAGATATTCTGTATCTTGGCTCTACTTTATTCATTGCATCAATCTTCAATTTTTCAGTAGTATAGATATCTTCCAAATCCTTAGTAGCTCTAATATTAGTAGTGGCTATGTCTCCTATTTTTAAATTGAATTTATTTGTCTCTAGTTTATGAATCGTTATAAAAAAAAGGATTGCTGTAAAAATTACAAGCAATAGCCCATTATATAATCTGCGATTTTTTGTTATTGAAATTTTTTTATTATCCATAGGTATTCCTCCCTTATGGCTTATCCATTTATGTTTTCAAATCTATCATACGCCTCAATTATTTTTTGAACTAAAGGATGTCTAACTATATCATTTTTAGAAAGATATATAAAATCTATTCCATCTACGCCATTTAATATTTTTGCTATTGTTTTAAGTCCTGATTCCTTCCCTTTTGAAAGATCGATTTGGGTTATATCACCTGTAATTATTGCCTTTGAACCAAATCCAAGCCTTGTTAAAAACATTTTCATTTGTTCATTAGTAGTATTCTGAGCCTCATCTAATATAACATAAGAAGAATCCAATGTCCTTCCCCTCATATAGGCCAGTGGTGCTACTTCTATTACACCCTTTTCCATATATCTTGCATAAGACTCTGCCCCTAATATATCAAATAATGCATCGTAGATTGGTCTTAAATATGGGTCTACCTTTTCTTGCAAATCACCGGGTAAAAATCCCAAGCTTTCCCCAGCTTCAACTGCTGGTCTTGTAAGTATTATCCTATTTACCTCTTTATTTTTAAAGGATTGAACTGCCATAGCCATGGCCAAATAGGTTTTTCCTGTACCTGCTGGACCAATCCCAAATACTATATCATTTTTCTTAATAGAGTCCAAGTATCTTTTTTGACCTAAAGTCTTTGGTTTAATACTTTTTCCCGAAGCTGTAACACATACCACATCTTTAAGTAGTTCTTTGACATATTCTCCTTGTCCTTCAAGTAAAAGTTGAATTGAATATCTTAAATTTTGTTTATCTAATTTACCTTGTTTTCTTACTATCTCAATTAAATTATAAATCAGTTTTTGTCCTAAGTCTATAGATACTCTATCACCATATAATTTTATTTCACCATCTCTAATAGCAATATTGATACCTAGTTCTTCTTTCATTATATTAATATTTTCATCAAAATCTCCGAATATTTCTCTAATTATTTCATTGTCTTCAATCATTATGCTATTTTCTTCTATATTGTTTGGCAAATTTAATCCTCCTTATTTTCAATTATTTGCTTTCTTCCTATGTCTTCTATTGTCTCTACTATAACCTGTGTTGTTAATATATTATCATCCACTTGATGTCTTGTAGTCTTTGACTGTATTTGCGCACCTTCTGGCAGTTCCTTATTTATTTCCTTTGTAGCTTGAATTTGAGTAGCTTCTTTCAAGAAATCTATATTTTGTTTTACTTCTTTTATCTCAACTTCTCTATATTCATATTCAACTCTCTTAATAGGAAATTCTATGCCCAATTTATCAAGATTGATTAAATCTTTCTCTACTTCAAATTCCTTGTAATTTGAAAAGGGAATACTGCCTTTCATAAACATAATTCCTTTATCTTTAATTTTTATGCCTTTTTGCTTATGAACTTTCCCTGTATATTTTTCCTCATTTTTTATTATAGGTTCTTTAATTATACTACTATATCGTGTTAAGGCTAATACTTCTCCCTCGGCATGAACTAATATATGCTCCTGTGTGTTTTCATTATTTAGTATACCCGTAATAAGAATTTCTCCTTCATTAACTACTCCACCTTTTTCCACAACAGCTTTGCCATTTTTAGGAATTACCTTTACCACCACACCTTTTTTCTTTGCTACTATATGGCAGGGATATGATTTATCGATTTTCTCCGGTGGCAAATCTTCTTCTTTTACCTCTATAATTAGCTTTGTTCCTTTTATATTTACTGAAATAAATGAAAAATAATCATAATTATCTATTAATATATCCTTTATAGCCTCTTTTTCCATATTAAATTTAAGTTTACCTATAGATATATTGTTACTTTTCAGCAAAGAAATTATCTCTTCCTTTGGCGTTTGTTCATTACCTAATATTTCTACTTTCCAAATAGTAGAAGTTAGTAAAAAAATTGTCATCAAAAACAATAAGAAACCTGCTACCAACATTTTTCTTTCCCTAAGCTTCATTATTACAAAAGGAAATCCTATTTTTTCTTTTATTTCCACTCTGCAGCCTACTTTTTTTACTATTTCCCTGAGTTCCTTAAATCCTCTAATGCTAGATTTCATCTCAAGAACAATATTGCTATGTCTTTTTATGTCCCATAGATATATATTGTACGTAGCCGCTAAATTTAATAGTCTCTCCAAAGTAAGTCCCTCAACCCTAATAATAACATATCCTTTAAAATAATTCCATATTTTTATAGCTAGCATAATAACACTCCCTAGCTGATTATTTCTATATTTTCAATTGAACCAACAATAATTATTTCTTCGGAAAGTATTGTTTTAATCTCTAATCCCTGACCCGTTATTTTAAAAACACCCGATTTTGTATTTATTCTAATGGTTTCCTGTGTATATTCTATAATCCCTTTGTGATTCAATAATGAAGCCTCAATATTTCCTATAACTGTTAGTCTTGGTAAGTCCATCATAATATCTATGGGCAATTCCAGCGCTTCTGAAATACTGTATTTTACATTCTCTATCTGTCGTTTCATTATCATCCCTCCTATTAATTCTATGCCCTTCATATATGGACTATTCCTACGAAAAAGAAGTCTGTAAAAATTACAGACTTCTCCTTTGATTTTGCAAACTTTTTGGTTCTGATAATATTTCAGAAAATATTATTCCTCTTAGAATATCTTCCCTTAAATTTCTTTCATTATTTTCTATCTTATTTTGTGATGATACTGTTTCTGAATTTTTATTTTCTGAATTTCTATTTCCATTTTCTCTTACTTCCCAAGATATTTCATTTATATCTGCTTTTTTATCATCAGCATTTATATCTGGTCTTTTTTCCTTAAGCAAGATATCCTGACGTTGATTAGTCTTTCCTTGTCTTCTTGCTATCTCTTTTTGTCTTTCTTTTTCAACTTCTTCTGCCAATATCTTTCTTAAGTCTGCCATAGGTCTAGAAGGTACAGGTTGTTTGCTTAATTCCTGTGTCCTCCTGTTTTTTGCTTCTTCTATTTTTTTCTTATCTTTAGCAGACTTTAATATTAGATCTATTACTACAATGAATATAAAGAATAATAAAGGACCGGGCATATTATCCCTCCTTACTTCTGTTTCTTATCGTCTTCGGCTATTTTTGATATGGATGATCTCATATCTGTATCTGCCAATATATTTCTCATATTATAATAATCCATGACGCCTAGATTACCTGATTTTAGAGCTGTTGCTAATGCTAATGGCACTTCTGCTTCTGATTCTACTACTTTAGCCCTCATCGCCTGTACCTCAGCCTTCATTTCTTGTTCTTTAGCTACTGCCATAGCTCTTCTTTCTTCTGCCTTTGCCTCAGCAATTCTCTTATCTGCTTCTGCCTGATCCATTAGAAGTTTAGCACCTATATTTCTACCTACATCTACATCTGCTATATCTATAGACAATATTTCAAATGCTGTTCCTGAATCTAAGCCCTTATCAAGTACAGTCTTTGATATGCTATCAGGATTTTCTAATACATCTTTATGGGAATTAGAACTACCTACAGTGGTTACTATCCCCTCACCTACCCTGGCAATGATAGTTTCTTCTCCCGCTCCTCCAACTAGCCTTTCAATATTAGCTCTAACAGTAACTCTTGCTTTTACTACTACTTCAATACCATCCTTAGCCACTGCTGCAATTTGAGGTGTTTCTATTACCTTAGGATTAACTGATACTTGAACTGCTTCTAATACATTTCTACCAGCTAAGTCAATTGCCGCTGCTCTCTCAAATTCTAGTGGAATATTTGCTCTTTGAGCTGCTATTAAAGCATCTACCAAAGTATTTACATTTCCTCCTGCTAAATAATGAGCTTCTAGCTCATTGATTTTAATAACTAGACCTGCTTTTGTAGCTTTGATCATTGGATTTACTATTCTAGATGGTGCTACTCTTCTAAGTCTCATACCTATAAGAGTCGACATAGAAATTTTAACTCCTGAGAAAAAAGCTGTAATCCAAAGTCCTACTGGTACAAATGAGAAGAAAAGCATTACAAAAATAATAATAATTAGGGCAAACCCTATTGGTAAATATGGCATATTACAACCTCCTAACAAATATTTTTGAACCTTCTACCCTTACTACTTTTATAGTTGTATCTTTTGGAATAAAACCACCATCTGATAGTGCATCTAGCTTCATTCCTTCTATCTCTATAAACCCAGCAGGGCGAAGTTCTGTTATACTAATTCCTTCTTTATCTATATACTGATTCATAGAATCAACAGATAGATATCCTCTTTCATCCTTATGTTCTGTATCCAAAACGATCTTATTAAGCATTTTGGATTTAAAACCCATCTTTATTAATATTATAGTCACTATAGTAGTTATTATTATAGCTATACTTAAAGAAAATAATGCCACTCCCAATGAATCCATAGCAAGGACTGTACCTACTATTACTAGTATTATACCACTAATTCCAGGAAGTCCAAAGCCTGGCATTATTGCCTCTATGACTAATAGTATCAGACCTGTCACAAACAATACTAAAGATGTCCAATGGGAGTTCCCCGCTAAGATATTTCCTCCAAAGTATAATCCAAAGCCTATTATACTAATTGTGCCTCCGATTCCGAATCCAGGTGTTAATATTTCAATTACTAACCCAACAAATCCTAAAGTCAACAATAAACTACTTATATAAGGATTTGATATATATTTAGCCAGTTTTATTTGAAGACCTTCATCTATCCTTTGTATATTTGCATTATCAAGATTAAAATAATCTAATATCTCCCTATAGCTATCTGTAGACAAATCAGCTATTCCATACTCGACAGCTTCTGATGAAGTTAAATTAACTAATTTACCCCTAGTTACTAAACCTTCAATTTCAATATCTTTATCTGCCATAGCCTCTATAACTTCAGGATTTCTATTTCTATATTGAGCCGTATCTCTTAAGAGACCTCTCCACATAGAAAGTACTTTTTCGGTATTTGGTATTGTTTCAGCAGATCCAATTGTAGCTGAATTAGCCATAACGACTTTTTCTGACGCAATGGTTATCAATACTCCTGCAGATTCCGCCTTGCTATTTACATAGGAAATAGTTGGTATAGATGAGGACATAATCAGAGATTTAATTTTTTCTGCCTCATTAATTAGTCCACCATAGGTATCTATTTCAAATATAATTGCTGCTGGGTTTTCTTTAATCAATTTAGACATAGTATTGTTTAAGAAATTATAAGTCGCCTTGTTGATTTCACCCTTAATGGGAACAACATATACATCTCCCCCAGCATCTGCATAGCCTACGTTTGATAAAATCAAGACTATTAAAGATATTAGTATGATGACCACTCTACTTTTTTTCATTTAAGCACCTCCCATAATATGTACTTAAGAGACTATCAATAATTCTATTTATATCCCTTTCTCTATACTATTACCCATAAATTTGTAAAATAACTAACAAATTTATAAATCTCAAGGCTTTCTCAATACTGGCATATCCCTAAAAAATTAAGTTTGTAGCAAGATATTAAATATGTCAAAAAACCTGGGAATAAACCCAGGTTAATTAAAAACTTTTTTTATTATTTTATTTACAATATTGCCGTCAGTTCTACCTTTTACCTTTGGCATTACAGCTTTCATAATAATGCCTATATCTTTCATAGACGTAGCATTTATTTCTTTTATAGTTTCAATTACAATTTCTTCTACTTCCTCTTCAGAAAGTTGTTTCGGTAGGTATTGTAATAGAATTTCTATTTCTTTTTCTGTTAGCTCAACTAAATCCTGTCGTTGTCCTTTTTTAAATTCCTCGATAGCCATCCTTTTTTCCTTCAATTGCTTCGATATAATGTCTAGTATGGCCTCTTCAGATACTTCTATTCTTTCATCAACTTCTTTTTGCTTTATTGCTGCCCTTACCATAGTGATAGTATTTTTTTTAATTGTATCCTTGGATTTCATGGAGTCTTTTAAATCCTCCATAAGTTTTTCTTTAAGGGACATTTGTTCACCTTCTCAATTAAAATCTTGAATATTTCTTTCTTCTAGCTTCTTCAGATTTCTTTTTACGCTTTACACTTGGCTTTTCATAGTGTTCTCTCTTTCTAGCTTCACCTAAAATGCCAGCACGTGCACATTGTCTTTTAAATCTTTTTAACGCATTATCAAGAGATTCGTTTTCTCCTACCTTAATTTCTGACATCGACTTCTCCCTCCTCTCTCTACTGCAAGAGTACTTCATACTATCCCCATCAAGGGCTTTGCACTAGACTATTATACATTATAATCTAAAATATTTCAACTAGTATTTAACCCGGCGGCCATAACATTTTTCTTTTTCCTAGTATATGAAAATGAATATGTCCTACTGTTTGACCTCCGTCTATACCACAGTTGTTAACTATCCTATATCCTGTATCTAACCTTTTGTCTTTTGCTATTTTAGATGCTATAAAGAAAACATGACCTATAAGTTCTTTATTATACTCATCTATATGAGCTGCCGACTGTATATGTTCTTTAGGGATCACTAAGTAATGAACTGGAGCTTGAGGATTAATATCTTCAAAAGCCACTACCTTTTCATCTTCATATATTAAAGTGCTAGGTATTTCCCCCTTAACTATCTTGCAAAATAAGCAATCAGTCAATTTATCCACCCCCTTCTTATATACTATCTTATTACATTTCTATATTAAAATCATCTATTTTCCCAATAAAAAATCATCTTTCTTTTCGTTGATTGTCACATATACTATTTTACCAATCATACTAGAGTCTTTATTAGACTTCACTCTAACATAATTTGTAGTATATCCTTCTATATAGCCATCTTCTTTTTTGCTTTCCTCTTCAAACAAGACTGATAATGTGGAATTAATAAATTTCGAGTTAAATTCTAACATTAATTCCTCTCCTAAAGCTATCAATTTTTCTGACCTAATATTTTTTATATTTCCATCTATCTGATTTTCATATTTAGCTGCTGGAGTTCCCTTTCTAGGAGAATATTTAAAAACATGAATTCTAGAAAAACGTATTTCCTTAACAAATTCTAATGTTTCATTAAATTCTTCTTCTGTTTCCCCTGGGAATCCCACTATTATATCTGTTGTAATTCCTGCATTAGGCATATATTTTCTTATGAGCTTTACAATATCTCTATACTCATTAGTTGTATATTTTCTATTCATTCTTTTTAATACTGTGTCAGAACCAGACTGTAAGGATAGATGAAAATGATCGCATACTTTCCCTATTTTCACTATGTTCTTCATAAAATCTTCATCAATTAATGTCGGTTCTAAGGAACTAAGTCTAATCCTTTCTATCCCATTCACTTCTCCTACTTCTTCTAAAACCCTATTTAGAGAAGTCTTATCTATATCTTTTCCATAAGACGCTACATGAATTCCTGTCAAAACTACTTCTTTAAATCCTGCATCAGCTAATTTTTTAGTTTCTTTAATAATATCATCTAGCTCTCTGCTTCTAATAGGACCTCTTGCATATGGAATTATACAATAAGAGCAAAATTGATTACATCCATCCTGTATCTTTATATAAGCTCTTGTTTTAGATTTTATATCATCTATATTTATAGTCTCGAATTTCTTTTGTGTCTTTACGTTTCTAACAATATTAATTTTCTCATTCTCTTTTTTTGCTTTTTCGCATAATTCTAAAATTCTACTTCTATCAGTAGTGCCAATTACAACATCTACTCCTTCTATTTTAGATACTTCATCAGGAGATATTTGAGAATAACATCCTACAACTGCTATTACAGCATCCTTATTTAATTTCTTTGCCCTAGATATAAATTGTCTAGATTTTCTATCAGACAAATTTGTAACTGTACAAGTATTTATTACATATATGTCAGCTATCTCATCGCTATTTACGATAATATAACCATTCTTTTCAAATATTTCTTCCATAGCCTCGGTTTCGTATTGATTTACCTTACATCCCAAGGTGAACATACTTACAGTCTTTTTCCTTCCATAGCGATGAAAGAACTCTTCACCACTAAGTGTTATATCTATATTATTCATTTTATCCCTCTCTGTTTCTAGTATAAGTTAAATATAACTTTTCTATTATTTCTAATAATGTCTTAAATTATATACATAAACAAAACTCTTTTCAAATATTTTTTCTTGCATATATTTTGCCTAATAAACTATCTACATTTAATTATAGCATTTATTTTAATATAATGTATATATTTAAGCAAGTACCAACATTTTTAATAATATTTATGCATTTATTTTCCAATGAATAATATTTATTTTTGCATATAATAATAACAAAATTATCGTAGAAGTGACAACATTGAAAAAGGATTCTATTTTAATAATTCTTATAGTTGGACTAATTATATGCATATTTTACCTAAATTCTACACTCGCACTAGCTAATGAATCAAAATTCAATTCATCTAGATGTATTTGCTACCCTTCTTTAGCCCTATATAAAGGAAGCAATAGAAGATTATTATGGTAAACCATATTGCTGTGATCCATGGGATGTTAAGCTTTTAAATATTGAACGTCAGAGCATAGCATGTTTTATAGTAAAAATTCAAATAATGCCTTATATAGGTGCTCATAATACTGTTGGCATTGATAATGTTACCATCAGAATATCAAGTGAAGAAGCCAAAGTAGAAGGCCTTGAACACATTAAAAGTTATGAAATCCCTCCATGATTAAGATAAAGCTCTAGAATAATCTAGAGCTTTATCTTACATATAGAATACCGTATATTCTTATTGTTAGAAATTAGTACTTCTGAGTTAGACAACATTTGCTAACTTCAAGACTTTACTACTTTCCTCTAAAAGTTCTGAAGCATACTTCTTAACATTATCTACTTTATCCTCCCAAGCCTTTTCATCATTTACATATTCACACTCAGATAACTCACAGCTTCATGTAATTGTCCTTTCCATAAATATGATTTAAATTCCAGCTCATTATATTTTCTCATAATTTAACCTCTCCTAAATTAAAGTAGCTCACGTGTTAAGCTAGTGTTATCCATACTATAAACTTAGTTCACATTTTTTTACTATTACGAATTATTTATGTGGACATTATAGCGTATGTATTACATTTACAAGAAACTGATTTTCATTAGATTAAGATCAAAACTTGTATTTATACATCAATATAAGTTGAATTAATATATAGTTGGTGAAAATGTAATCTAAAAATACCGTATAATTCTTTTCTGAATAATACCGTATTTCAATAAAATATTTAATTTTAGTAATCATGATATTTTTAAGAGAAATTATAAAAATTGAGATTCTATATCCCCTATGTTCATTAGGCTAATCTTCATCATTTTTTATAATTTCTTTATGACGAATATAAGCATTAGCAAAACATAGAACACCTGTAATTCAATTTATAATAGGATATAAAGTTAGTCCTTCCTTGGATAATTTTACTAAGAAGATAAATGACCACACAACCCCACTAAACAACCATCTCTTTCGATCCTGTTTAAGTTTATTTTTCATAGAATCTCTCCACTTAATTTTTATAGAATATATTCATACTCTTATAAATTACTTATGTGTATATTATAGCATATATAATAATCACATTTGGTTGAAATGATAAATATAAAAATATTTATCATTTCAACCTATGCTACTAGAATACTTAACTTAAATGAGTATATATATGTTACTAAAAAGGATTTAGAAAGTCCAGCAGGCATAAGTAGGTCAGATGCATATTTTATTTACAGGATTTTATGGATAGAGAAATCATAAAAGGAAAAGGAGAATCTATATCAACTAAATATGTTTTGAAAAAATAAAGAAACCACCTTTTTTATTAAAAGTGGTCTTTGGTCTGCTAAATTCAATTCTATTATACAAGTAATTATATAAGGGGTGTACAAGAATTAAAAGTAGCCATATTTAGGTTTACTTTCCCAAACCCCAGAATATAGAAAGCTACTTTATTCACTAAATAACTCCCAGATCTCCAAGCTCATAAAGTATTATGGTGGATGCAACAATCCCGGCAGTTTCGGTCCTTAATATTCTAGGTCCTAGTGTTACAATTCTTGCCCCTATTAATTTTAATTTTTCTATTTCCTTAGGCTCAAATCCTCCTTCAGGTCCTATTATCAAATGCATTTTTTTTATTCCGCTGCTTTCCAAACTTCCTTTTATTGTATTTCCCTTTTCATCTTCATAAGGGACTATTATATTGTCCTCGTCTTTTAATATACCCACCATTTCATCAAAAGAAATAATATTTTGTACTTTAGGAAGAATATCTCTTTTGCTTTGTTTTGCAGCTTCATCAGCTATACTATTCCATCGTTCTACCTTAGATTGTTCCTTTTTTATATCTTTTATTTTTACAACTGATCTATGGGTTGCTACAGGATAAAATTCCTTTACTCCTATTTCCGTGCACTTTTGTATAATTAAATCCATCTTGCTACCTTTAGCAAGTCCTTGATATAAAATAATATCAACTGGCGATTCATTAACTCCCTTAACTTTATCTATTATTCTTGTAATAATTTTTTCCTTAAATAAAGATTCAATTTCACAGGTATAAGTAATTCCATCTGATGCAATTTCAATTCTTTCCTTAGGCTTGAGCCTTAATACATCCTTTATATGTTTTACATCAGTTCCATTTATCTCTATTATCTCATCAATAACTTGTTCTTTCTCAACAAAAAATCTATGCATAATCTATTCACCTAACTATTAATAGCTATAATACAAGCCCAGCCATTTAACTTCTTGATATCTAATATTTTAAATCCATTTTCCACTAAAGCATTTTCCACTAATCCAATTTTTTCTACAATAATGCCAGATGTAATAAATATGCCATCTTCCTTTAAATAAGCTTTTAAATCCTTTGTCATTTTTGCAATTATTTCTGCTATTATATTTGAAACTATTATATTGGCTTTGCCTTCAACCACGTCTAATAAATTTCCTTCCTTTATTTCGATAATCTTATCTACATCGTTTTGCCTTATATTTTCATTGGATACTTTTACACACAGCTCATCAAGATCTACTCCCACTACCTTTTCAGCTCCTAGTTTTGCTGCAACTATGCTAAGTATTCCACTTCCACATCCAATATCATACACTATATCTCCTTGCTTTACATATTTCTCTAAAGCTTCCGTGCACATCATAGTTGTCTCGTGGGTACCTGTTCCAAAAGCCATACCTGGATCTAATTCGATTAATATATCATTTTCTTCTAAAACATATTCTTCCCAAGAAGGTTTTATTAGGATTCTTTCACCTATCTTAATTGGCTTATAATACTTTTTCCAAGATTCTGCCCAATCATTATCGTCTACCATGCCTATTATAATTTCACTCTCTCCAGTATTTAGTATTGGATCATTTTTTATTCTATTTTTAATTTCTTCGATTTTATTTTCTAAATCATCTGCCTCAGAAAAATATGCCTTAATTATTATTCCATCAAAGTCTTGATTTATTAAACTTGGATCCACAAAATCCCATTTTTCTTTTGATTGAGATAGTTCTATTATGTCCCTTGGGTCTTCTATGGCAAGTCCTGCAGCACCTACATCATATAGAACATTTGATACTAAATCTTCTAATTCGGCAGTAGTTTTTATCTGAACCTCTGTCCACTTCATAAATACACATCCTTTTTTAAAATCTAAAATAATTATACCCTAAGAGCCATGGAAAAACTACCATGATTTTAAGAAAACCTTCTAAAGTTATATTAGAGATAACTTTTCTTAGCCACTGCATAAGCGACTTGCACGAAATCAAAGATTCGGCAATCTGCTTAAAATTCATTGTCATAAAATTTCTAAATAAAAAATATAAAGGTAGAACTTTCCTATTAGTTATAAAGAACAATCACTCCTGGAGTGATTGTTAGTTGAAAGCATCCTTTACTTTATCAAAGAAACCTTTTTTATGCTCCTTGATATTTTCCCCTGTTTCATTGGCAAAATCCCTTAATAATTCTTTTTGTCTATCAGTTAGCTTAGTTGGAACCTTAACCTCTACAGTAAAGAAAAGGTCTCCTCTTCCATATCCTTTAAGATTTGGCACTCCCATGTTCTTGAGTCTAAATTCTGTTCCTGTCTGAGTTCCTTCTTGAATATTATGACTTGTTATACCTTCTAAAGTTGGTACCTGTATCTCTGCACCCAGTGCTGCCTCGGTGAAAGAAATAGGTACTGTTAAATAGATATCATTGCCTGAACGTTTAAATATTGGGTCTTCCGCCACATTTATATAAATATATAAATCTCCATTAGGTCCTCCTCTGTCTCCCGCTTCTCCCTCTTCTCTCATAGAGATTATAGAGCCAGTATCTACACCCGCTGGTATCTTCACTTTCATTTTCTTAGTTTTTATTTCTTTACCAGTGCCTCCGCAGGTATTACATTTATCTTTAATTATCTCACCAGTTCCATTACATGCATCGCAGGTAGATGTCCTAACAAATTGACCAAAAGGAGTTTGCTGGGCATATCTCACTTCTCCCCTACCTTTACAGGTTGAACAAGTTTCTTTTCCTGTACCTGATTTGGCTCCTGTTCCACCACAAGTTTCACAGTTTTCTGTTCTTCTAATTTGTATTTCTCTCTCTACTCCAAAAACAGCCTCTTTAAATTCTAGATTTAAGTTGTATCTTAGGTCTGCTCCCCTTACTGGGCCTGTTCTTCTTGAGCCTCTGCTAAATCCTCCTCCACCGAATATGTCAAATATATCTTCAAATATATCACCGAAACCTCCAAAGCCTTCTCCAAAACCTCCTGCTTGTGGATCTACCCCTGCATGCCCAAATCTATCATATCTAGATCTTTTCTCTGGGTCACTTAATATTTCATAGGCTGCATTAGCTTCTTTAAATTTTGCTTCTGCCTCTTTATTATCTGGGTTCAAATCAGGATGATATTTCTTTGCTAAAGATCTATATGCTTTCTTTATTTCATCTTCTGATGCATCTTTATTTAAACCTAAGATTTCATAGTAATCCCTCATCTTTTCACCAACCTTTAATTTGCTTATACAATTATATCAAATTTATGAGCTAAATCAAATGATTTAGCTCATATCTTTCATCGGTTATTTATTCTTCATCTACCACTTCATAATCCGCATCTACTACATCATCCTTAGGTCCTGCGCCTTCTTCTGGATTACCTTGTGCTCCAGCTTGCTCATACATTTTTTGAGATATGGAGTAGAAAGCTTCTGTCAATTCTTCAGTTTTTTGCTTAATTTCATCATAATTATCACCTTCTAATGATTTTTTAAGCTCTTCCAACTTAGATTCAACCTTTGACTTTTCATCTGCAGAAATCTTTCCTTCTAATTCTTTTAGAGTTTTTTCAGTTTGATAAACTAAATTATCTCCATTATTTCTTATTTCAATTGCTTCTTTCTTCTTCTTATCTTCTTCTGCAAATCTTTCTGACTCTTTTACTTTTCTTTCTATTTCCTCATCTGAAAGTTTAGTTGATGCTGTAATAGTTATTCTTTGTTCTTTTCCTGTTCCCAAATCCTTAGCACTTACATTTACAATACCATTAGCATCTATATCAAAAGTTACTTCTATTTGCGGAATACCTCTTTGTGCTGGTGGTATCCCTGTTAGTTGGAATCTACCTAAAGTAGTATTATCGTTTGCCATTTGACGCTCACCTTGCAGAACATGAATATCTACTGATGTTTGATTGTCTGCTGCAGTTGAGAATACTTGACTCTTCTTAGTTGGTATTGTAGTATTTCTTTCAATTAATCTAGTAGTTACTCCACCCAGAGTTTCAATACCAAGGGATAAAGGCGTAACATCTAATAATAATATATCTTTAACTTCACCTGCAAGTACTCCACCTTGAATAGCTGCACCTAATGCAACACATTCATCTGGATTAATATCTTTTTGCGGATCTTTGCCAATTAATTTTTTAACTGCTTCTTGCACAGCTGGTATTCTTGTTGAGCCTCCAACTAAAAGTACTTTTTCTATATCAGATGCTTGTAGTCCAGCATCCTTTAGGGCTTCTCTAACCGGTTCTAATGTATTATCCACTAAGGATGAAGTTAATTCATTGAATTTAGCTCTTGTGATATCCATATTTAAGTGTAATGGTCCTGCCTGAGTCGCAGTGATAAATGGTAAATTTACATTTGTTGACATGGTGGAAGATAATTCCTTCTTTGCCTTTTCTGCCGCCTCTTTTAATCTTTGTAATGACATCTTATCTTGTTTTAAATCAATGCCATTTTCTTTCTTAAACTGTTCTGCTATATAATTTACCAAAGCTTCGTCAAAGTCATCTCCACCTAGGTGGTTGTTTCCACGAGTAGCTAATACCTCAAATACTCCATCTCCAAGCTCTAGTATGGATACGTCAAAAGTACCACCCCCAAGGTCAAATACCATTATCTTATGTTGACCATGTTCCTTATCCATTCCATAAGCTAATGCAGCTGCTGTTGGCTCATTAATGATTCTCTTTACTTCTAATCCAGCAATTTTCCCTGCATCCTTTGTTGCCTGTCTTTGGCTATCTGTAAAATATGCTGGTACTGTGATTACTGCCTCAGAAACTGTCTCCCCTAAGTAGTTTTCAACATCCATTTTAATTTTTTGTAAAATCATAGCTGATATCTCTTCTGGTGAATAATTTTTACTATCTATATTTACTTTATGGTCAGAACCCATTTTTCTCTTAATCGATGCTATAGTTCTATCTGGATTTGTAATAGCTTGTCTTTTTGCAGTCTCCCCAACAAGTCTTTCTCCATCTTTTGTAAATGCTACTATAGATGGTGTTGTTCTATTTCCCTCTAAATTAGGTATAATAATAGGCTCTCCACCTTCCATAACAGCGACACATGAATTTGTAGTACCTAAGTCAATCCCAATTATTTTTCCCATAAAAACTCCTCCTTAAATAAATGTTATTTTGCTACTTTAACCATAGATGGTCTTATAACTCTATCTTTTAGTATATATCCATTTTGTAGAACTTCTGTTATCTTACCTTCCTCATAATCATCAGACTCTTCCATGAATACTGCATGATGGAAATTTGGATCGAAACTTTCTCCTAGAGATTTAATCTGTTCAACTCCATTCTCATTAAGAACCTTCATTAATTGCTGATATATCATTTCTATCCCTTTATAGAAATTATTTTCCTTATCATTTTCTGATTCCATGGCTCTTTGGAAATTATCTATTATAGGCAATAGATTACATACGAAGGATTCTAAAGCATAAGATATAGTACTCTCCTTCTCTTTTTCAGCTCTTTTCCTAAAGTTAATAAAATCGGCCTGAAGTCTTAATAACTTATTATTTAATTCCTCTAGTTCTTTATCCTTTGATTCTAAAGCTTCTTCTAAGTCTTTACTAGTTTCTTCAATTTCCTCCTTACAGATATCCTCTTCTATTACCTCTGAGTTTTCTTTTTTATCTTGATCCTTGTTCTTCATTACATCACCTCTTATAATGTTATGATTATTTTGATATATGTTTACTCATCAACATATTTATAATCTCTGTAATATTTACAGAAAATAAATGCAAAGTATTTACTAGCTTTAAATAATCCATCCTCGTAGGACCAATTATTCCAATTTTACCTATAGTTCTTTCTCCTAACCTGTAGGTAGTTGTAATCAAGCTACAGTCCTTTATAGGATCATAAATGTTTTCATTACCAATTGTTATTTCAATATCTTGAGATAGAGAATCATTCAGTAAAAGATTTAGTACCAAATCTTTATCTTCTATAAAAGATATAAAAGATTTAGCTTTCTCTAAGTCTCTGTACTCTGGGAAATTGAGTATTTTGGTTATCCCATCAGCATATAAATCAACATTATCTATATCTTCCATAGATTGATTTATAATAGGTATAATCCCGTCTATGATAACCTTATAATCATATATCTCCTTAATAATTCCATTGGAAACTTCTTCATTTATTTCATCTACTGATAGTCCCTTTAATCTATCATTCAAAAAATTAGACATTATATTAATTTGTTCTTCAGGAATCTCTTTATTTAGCCTAAAAATTGAATTTTTAACTACTCCAGTATTAGTAACTAAAACCATCAATACTTGTTGATTATCAATTGGTATTAATTGAATATGTTTTATTTTTGAACCCATTAACTGTGGAGATATTGCAAGAGCCGTATAACTAGTTATTGCCGATAGGACTTTTGCTGAATTTTGAAGCAATTGTTCTATCTCTCTAGATTCACTAGCTAATATTTTTTTTATCTCATCTTTTTTTATTAAATCTAACTTAGGCTTTTTACTCTTTAAAATTTCATCTACATATAATCTATAAGCTTTATCTGATGGAATTCTTCCTGCAGAAGAATGTGGTTTATTTAAATATCCTAACTCTTCTAGATCTGACATCTCATTTCTTATAGTTGCTGAACTTACTCCTAAATCATATTGCTTAGTTATTGTTCTAGAACCTATAGGTTCTGCACTATTTATATAAGAGTTGATAATCGCATAAAGAACTTTAAGTTTTCTATCATCTAGCATATTTAATCACCTCAGTATTCTTTCACATACTAGATAGTTTTATTAGCACTCTATGTCATTGAGTGCTAATGCTCACGATTTAAAGTTACCACTATCTCTAAATTTTGTCAATAGTTTTTATCAAAATATTTTATTACATTAAAAAATCTATTTCAACTAAATTAGACAAGTCTAATCCTCGTTTTGTTAGTCGGATACAATTATCATCATTTAATATTAAACCATTTTTTATATGTTTATTTATTATATCTTTATATAATTCTTCTATTTCTATACTAAATCTGTTCTTAAATTGGGTCTTATCTATACCAGATATTTTTCTTAGACCTAGTATACAAAATTCTTCTATTTCTGTATTCTTATCTATTATTTCTTCATCTTCTATAGGAAGGATTTTCTTTTTCAAGTTTTCAATATAAATATTTATATCAGATGTGTTAGAAAATCTTTTTCCCTCCATATTTGAATGACTGCTTAACCCTATCCCAAGATAAGGTTTTACATCCCAATAGACTAAATTATGTTTGCATTCATAGCTTGGTAATGCATAGTTAGATATTTCGTAGTGGTCGTAGCCATGTTCAATCAAGTATTCCGTAGCCTTATGATACATTAATCTTTCCATATCTTCATCAGGTAATAAAATCTTTCCTTCGATATAGGATTTATAAAGTCTCGTTCCCTCTTCTAGTATAAGTCCATAGTATGAGATATGTTCTACTCCTAGTTCAATTACTTTCTTTAATGAGTCTATTACATTATCTATAGTTTGATTTGGCAATCCGAATATTAGGTCTACGTTGATATTGTTTATATTCTCTTCTCTTAGAATTTCATAGCTTCTATAAAAATCCTTGGCCTTATGAACTCTTCCTATGGATTCTAACAATTTATCATCTAATGTCTGCACTCCTATACTTACCCTATTTATTCCAGATTTTTTATATATTCGTACCTTTTCTCTATCTAATGTACCAGGATTAGCTTCTATTGTAACTTCAACTAATCCAGTAGTTCTAAAATTCTTATATATAAATTCTAGTATCCTATTGATATATTTTGGATTTATACATGATGGTGTTCCTCCACCTATAAATATAGTTTTTATATTATATTCACTTATTCTTTCTTTATATAAGCTTAATTCATGAATCAAGCTATCTATATAATCATCAATTTTGTGATTTATATTGACAAAAGATGAAAAATCACAATAATAACATTTACTTATGCAGAAAGGTATATGGATGTATAAGGATAATTCTTTCATTCTTCTCCTCCAATAATAATAAAATCTTCTATGGCAGCATATCAAGGAAACTTTTATTGGCTAATGCATAAGAAACTTGCACGAAATCAAATATTTCGTAATCTGCTTAAAACTCATTAAGGTCAAGTTCCTATATATAATTAAAAACCAAACTTTCATATTAGTTATAAAAATAGGAACGACAGAAGCGTCGTTCCCTACATCATTCTATTTTTCGTCATATTTTAACACTGTTAGGAAAGCTTCCTGCGGAACCTCAACTGAACCGATTTGTCTCATTCGCTTTTTACCTTCTTTTTGTTTTTCTAATAGTTTTTTCTTTCTTGATATATCTCCACCATAACATTTAGCAAGTACATCTTTTCTAAGAGCTCTTATGGTTTCTCTAGCTATTATCTTAGAACCTATAGCTGCCTGTATAGGCACTGCAAATTGATGTCTTGGGATTACATCAGTAAGTCTCTCCGCAATATTTCTTCCTCTCTCATATGCTTTTTCCTCATGAACTATTAGTGAAAATGCGTCTACTAATTCTCCATTGATAAGTATATCCATTTTTACAAGCTCTGACTGCTGATATCCTTTTAAATCGTAGTCTAAAGATGCATATCCTCTAGTCTTTGATTTAAGGGCATCAAAGAAATCATAAATAACCTCATTTAAAGGCAACTCATAATGTAATACAACTCTTTTTTCTTCTAAGTACTCCATATTTAAGAAAGTACCTCTCTTATTTTGACAAAGTTCCATAATTGCACCAACATAGTCTGTAGGTGTCATTATATTAGCTTTTACAATTGGTTCTTCCATATATTCTATCTCTGTAGTAGGTGGAAGGTTAGATGGATTTTGTATCTGAAGTACCTCTCCTGTAGTTTTTGTAACTTTATATATAACTGAAGGAGCTGTAGTTATTATATTTAAATCAAATTCTCTTTCTAATCTTTCTTGGATAATTTCCATGTGTAAAAGTCCTAAAAATCCACATCTAAATCCAAAGCCTAATGCAGCAGAAGATTCAGGTTCAAAGTCTAGGGCCGCATCATTTACTTGCAATTTCTCTAAGGCTTCTCTTACTGTATTAAAATCTTCTCCCTCTGCAGGATAAATACCGCAGTAAACCATAGGAATAACCTTTTTATATCCTGGCAGGACCTCTGTAGTTGGATTATCGTGATCTGTTATTGT
The DNA here is from genome assembly GCF_018917285.1 of Tissierella carlieri. Taxonomy (NCBI): domain Bacteria; kingdom Bacillati; phylum Bacillota; class Tissierellia; order Tissierellales; family Tissierellaceae; genus Tissierella; species Tissierella carlieri. The sequence goes on from NZ_JAHLOH010000046.1 coordinate 104,197, forward strand.
GTCCCCTACTCTTGCATCCTTTACATTTTTAATACTAGCTGTGACAAAGCCTACATCTCCTGGTTCTAATTTATCTAAGGATATATGTTTTGAAGTGTTTACACCAACTTCTACTACCTCATAGAATTTTCCTGTGGACATCATCCTTATATTCATGCCAGGTTTTATTGTACCTTCATATACTCTTATATAGCAAACAACACCCTTATAGCTATCATAATATGAATCAAATATCAATGCCTTTAAAGGCGCATTTGGATCTCCTTTCGGTGCAGGTACATTTTTCACTATACTTTCTAATACATCTTCAATGTTTAAACCTTCTTTTGCTGATATAAGTGGTGCCTCTTCACAATCTATTCCAATAATGTCTTCTACTTCCTTTTTTACTTCATCCGGTCTTGCACTTGGCAAATCTATTTTATTTATTACAGGTACTATTTCCAAATCTTGATCTAGTGCTAGATAGACATTAGCTAATGTTTGTGCTTCTATCCCTTGAGTAGCATCTATTACCAGAATTGCTCCTTCACAAGCCGCCAAGGACCTTGAGACTTCATAGGTAAAGTCCACATGTCCAGGGGTATCTATAAGATTTAATATATATTCTTCTCCATCTTTAGCATTGTAAATTAATCTTACGGCCTTTAGTTTTATTGTTATACCTCTTTCTCGTTCTAAATCCATATTGTCTAGAACTTGATTTTGCATCTCTCTTGAAGTTAACATTCCTGTTCTTTCTATTAATCTATCTGCCAAAGTAGATTTTCCATGGTCGATATGGGCAATAATTGAGAAATTTCTAATATTTTTTTGTTTATTTCTTTGCATATTTTTCCTCCTCATGAAGTTTCAAGATAACTCTAGACAATTATAGCAGAAAATTCATACTATGTAAAACTAAAAGACCAGAAACTGGTCTTTTAATAATTTTTTATAACGAATAGGAAAGTTCTACTTTAATTTATTTTAAATAATGAATTTTCCGTGATTGCCTAAATCTTTGACTTTGTGCAAGTCGCTTATGCAGTGACCAAAAAAGGCTTCCTTATAATGCTTCTTTAAAAACCTTTTTTATAAGAGATAAGTCAATTATATAAGATTTGCCGAAAAGATCTAATTTCTTTGTATTAATATCAAATCTCAAAATATTTGGATTGTCCAAACAATCTAATTCTACAATATTTTGATTTACAATTTCTAATCCTAATATCAAAAGTAAAAATAAAATTAAAATATAAAATTTTTTTACTCTATTTATTCGTCTTTGTTTCTTTAATCTCTTATTTCTCTCTAATCTAGTTTCCATACCATCACCCAGATTAGATTATCCAATTTTTGTATATATTATACTAAATCTTATTGAATTTTTCCAAATCTATTATCTATAGGAAAATATCTAAATCCAGTAATTCCCTTAATAGTTTTAGCTGATATACATCCAAAATAACGGCTATCTTTAGATGCACCTTCTTCCCTATTATCTCCTAGTACGAATACATGTCCCTTTGGAACTTCCCAAATACTCTCATCATAAACATGAGTGTATGAATCGTTGATTAAATATTCCTCTTCTAGTATAGAACCATTAACATATACCTTTCCATCTTTAATCTCTACTACGTCTCCTTCTATACCTATTACTCTTTTTATATAATCCTTATCTGGAGCATCTGGGGCCTTAAGAACTATCACGTCACCTCTTGATGGTCCACCAAAATATAAGGAAATCTTATTAGCGAAAAGTCTATCTTTCTCATGCAAAGTAGGGTACATAGAGTTCCCCAATACATAAGTAGTATTAAAAACAAAGGTTTTAATTAAGATTGCAATAACTACGGCTGTTGCAATACTTTTTATCCATTCCATAGTTTCGTTTTTTACATCTTTATTTTTTTCTTCCATAAGTATTACCTCCTAATACTATTTCAAGTAATTTACATTATATCAGATTTGCAGAATTTAGAAAAGACTATTCTTCCAATATGCTATTTAGTACTAAAGTCAGCACTTCTCCTACTAATTTTGCCCCTTCATTTGCTTCCTCCAATGTATTAATATGATACCCTACCTCTATTAAAGCCGAATAGTCTGATAAATGTTGATTATATTTCCCTGCTGGTTTTATTGTTATTCCTTTACATAATCCGGGATATAGTGCATCAGAAACAGCCTTAACATACTTAGCAAAGCTAAGGACTTGTTCCTTATTAGGTGAATCTGGACCTACTACTAAAGAAAAAGTAGCAACGGATTTTCCTCCTATATCTATTTTAGATTTTGCTTTTATACTTTCTATATTTGGATTAGTGTCTAGTACAGCATCTCTATGTATGTCTAACAAAATTTTTAGGTTATCAGATCCCTCTTTTTTATTCTTGATTGTATTTAAACTTCGTGAATAAGACTGATTATATGATGGTAGATCATGAGAAGTCTCAACATGATCCACTTTATGTCCATTGGCTTCTAGAACAGTTGACATAATGCTGCCTATACCTATCATATTATATTTTTTATCAGAACTACGATAATTAGTATCTTTTGAAATCAGATAGGATTCCGTTGCATGTGTATGATAAATTAATACATATGGTTTTTCTCTATCAATTTTAACTTTCTTTAACATCAAAGGCTCTGGAACATTTTCTATTGTATTTATACCATCAGAATCCTTAACAATTATTAAAGATTCATACTCATCTAGATTTTCTATTATTATATCATTTTGAGTATCATATTCTTCATCTAATTCATCACCATCTTTATGTTCTGTATTTATAGATCCTACTTCAACTACATCTGTATTATCTAATACCTTAGCTACTGGAAATAAGGAATTGATAGCTTTTTTAATGGTTTCATCTATATTTAATGCTTCTTTTATTTTATCAAAGGATATATTAACTATCTTAGACTCATTTCCATCTAGATCATAAGGCTGCTTTGATGAATATAATCCAATAGCTATAGCGCCAATATTTAAAGTTATTAGACACATCAATGCCAAAATAATATAATCAGACTTTTTGGTTTTTCTCATGTTAAACACTCCCCAATATACTTTCAATACAAAAATTATATTCTTATCGGGGCTCGAATATACTAAAATTTAATTATCTTATATATCGATTTACGTCTTTTAAATCTATTCCAGGATGTAATGCCATGTTTAAGCCATTAGCTACTATTATAGACAAATCATCAATTAATATATCTATGTCTGTCGGTGTAACCACAACATTTTTCATGTAAGGATTTAAAACCTCTTGAATTAAAGAATATTTCTCTTCTGATGATATTTGAGATAATAGATTATAAAATTCTGACCCTACATTGGCTTCATTTTTCAATGAATCTATGATTAAATCCAGTGTATCGTTCACAATAGTAGCTGCATCAACAACAGTAGGTATTCCTATTGCAATTACTGGAACTCCTATGGTGCTTTCATTAAATTCCATTCTATTGTTTCCCACACCTGCTCCAGGATTTATACCTGTATCAGATATTTGTATTGTAGTGGATACTCTGTCCATCTTTCTTGAAGCTAATGCATCTACAGCTATTACTAAGTCTGGTTTCACTTTTTCTACTACACCTTTTATTATTTCTCCTGTCTCTATACCTGTTATTCCCATTACTCCTGGAGATAAAGCTGCTACATTTGCAACAGTCTCATCAATTTCTTTATTATAATTAATAAAAAATTGTCTGGTAACTAAAACTCGTTCTACAACTTTTGGTCCTAATGCATCAGGTGTAATATTCCAATTCCCTAGTCCTACAATTAAAATTTTACTATTTTCTTTATTCTTCCCTAGACCTTTTATTTCTTTGGCCACTACTTGAGAAATTTCATCTTTTAGATCTTCATCTGATTTATTTAACTTAGGTACATCAATAGTTATATAGGTCCCAATGGGCTTGTGTATATTTTCACTCCCCTCCTTGTTTAATACTTTTATTCTTGTAACTATATAGGATTCTTTCTCTTCTTTTTCTATATCAACCCCCTTAGAATCCTCATTGCTTGCTTGTTTATATAATTCTCTATTTTCTACGGCTAAATCAGTACGAATTTGATACAATTAAATTCTCCTCCTAAAATAATAAATTTTTCTTTCATTTTATAATTTTATCCATTATAATGTTAAATATCCTTGCATTTTATGGTTCTTCGTGATAAAATGTTTTTTGTTAGATTAGAGGAGGTGAAACTATTGGCAAATATTAAATCTGCTGAAAAAAGAATTCTTATTACAGAAAAAAGAACAGCTATAAATAAAGCTAGAAAATCTGAAATTAAAACATATATTAAGAAATTTGATAAAGCTATCGATAACGGAAATTTTGATGAAGCAAAGACATTACTTAGGACTATTGATAAGAAATTAAAAAGAGCTGCTCATAAAAATGTTATTCATATGAACAGCGCATCTAGAAAAGTTAGCCGCTTAACGAAGAAATTAAATAGTGCAATGTAATATAAAAAAGTAGATAAAACTTCGGGAGGCCGAAGTTTTTTTATATTGAGTAAACTAAATTAATAATCAACATTTCAAGGGCTAGCTTTTCATCATGGGAACTAGTCTTTTGTTTTATATCTAATTCTAAGATGTAATTTAATGATACTTTGAGTTGCTCTTCAGTAAAATTATAAGATTCTTTGGATATCTTTTTAAATTCATAAGGTTTTATCTGTAATTTCTCTTGAGTTTCTCCTTCAGAATACCCCTTTTCTCTATATAGCTTATACCCTAGCATTAATCTTAATTGTCTAATAATCATAACAAGTATTCTCTGCACAGGTTCATTAGATATATGCATTTCATTAAATATTTTTAATGCTGAGTCACTATCTTTTTTGTTTATGCTAGCCAGTAAATTAAATATGTTAGTATCTAACGTTTTTGTTAAAACTATATCTATATCTTCTTTCATGATTTCTTTACTTGAGCTATAGTTAATTACCTTTAACAACTCGTTTTCCAAATCATAAAGGGTTTTAGTACTATTATAATCACTATAAGCAGACTCTCCAATAAAGTAATTTAGATTTACATTTGATATGTTTTTATTATACTTCCTTAATTTATTTTCTAGCCATATATTTAAATCCTTGCCTTTTAATTTGGAGAACTCCACTACCCCACCTAACTTATTAATGGTTTTGTATAGTTTACTTGTTTTCTTTAGATTATTTGATCTATCCATTATAATCAAGCAAAGATAATTATCTAATTTTTCTATATATGAACTCATTATCCCATCTATGTCATTTGTTTCATTCTCCATAACTTCGCTAATATCTCTCACAATGACTATCTTTTTTGATGACATAAATGGAAGAGTTTCACATGCATTTAATATATTATCAAATTTTATTTCCTTCCCATCTATTACCACATAATTTAATGCCTCAAAGGAAGAATCGATAAATTTATTCTTTAAGTTTTCTATTGCCTCATTCATAAGATATTCCTCAACCCCAGTAAAGAAATATACTGGAAATAGATTATCTTTTTTTATACTATTAATAAGTTCACTGTAATTCATTAATTGTCAACTCCGTTTCAAAATATAAATAGTTCTTTATTAAAATATAGGATAGTAAATAATATATTGCATAAAAAGAAAGAATTAATAAGTTTTCATTTAATATATTTATTAAGTCTGAATCATTCTGTATGAAAGGAATTATATCTATATCTTCTTTATCTAATTTTACTTTAATCATTCCCATGGTATCTGTCCTATATAACTTAGTACCTAATTCCTCATATCTATCTATTATTTCTTTCCTAGGATGTCCATAGAAGTTATTTCTTCCTACAGAAATAATACCTACGGACGGCTTTATTTTGCTTAGCAATTCCTCTGTAGAGGAGGTGTTACTTCCATGATGGGGTACTTTTATTATATCTATTTGTCTTTCAAACTTATCTATCAATCCCAGCTCTACTTCTTTTTCCATATCTCCCGTAAAGAGTATCTTTCTATCATAATAGGAAAGTAAAAATACTAAAGAAAGATTATTTCCCTCAAATCCTCTTTTTATCAGTTCTTCATTAGGACTTAAAACCTTTATAGATGTATTATTATCTAGCCACATTAAATCATTTTCTTTTAATATAATTAATGGTATAGTTTTATTCTTAATTTCATTATAAATTTTGGATGTATTATCCTCATAGGATATTAAAATATTGTTAATCTCTATATTCTCTATTAAAAGAGGTAATGATTTACAATGATCATCATCAAAATGAGTTATAAAGACTCCTTTAAGTCTATTTATCCCCATTTTCTCTAGATATGGAAGTGTAATATTTTTTCCGACATCAAAAGAGTCCATTATATTTCCACCAGTATCTACTAAATAACTCCCTTTTTTAGTACTTATAAGAATTGAATCTCCTTGCCCTACGTCTATAAATTGTATTTCAATGGATTTATCTATAAGTAATATTATAGAATTAAATAACAATAAGATAGATAAATAATATATAATGACTTTTTTAATGCTTAAACCAACTTTATCTATTTTTATAACCTCAAATATTACTAACATTAAAATGTAATACAATATAATATCTGCAATTCCTGGAGAATAAGATTTTATTATTCCAAAGGGAAACTTATATAAAATATTGACTAAATTAAATTGTATTGACAAAATCAAGTCTAGCAAATTACCTATCAATGGAATCAATATAGGTACTGAATAATAAAATCCTATCATAATTGTTCCTATAATTAAAGATAATGATAATATAGGAGCTATAACTAGATTGGAAAATATACTTAAAATAGATAATCTATTGAAATAATATGTTTGTATGGGCAATAATCCTATCTGGACTCCTAGGAGCCCGCATAAGGTATATATTATTTTATTATTATATGGATAGAAAACCTTCTGTATTTTAGGAGTAAAATAAATTATTGAAAATGTTGCAATAAAAGAAAGCTGGAATCCAAGATTAAATATCCACATTGGATTTATGATTAACAGGATAAACATTGCAAGAAATAAAGCATTGATAGAATCATAAGGCTCTGCTAGGGTTTGAGCATAAAAAAATATACTAAACATTATATTTGCCCTAAGTAAAGAAGGCGGGAATCCTATAAGATAGCCATAAAGCCAAATAATAATTAGAGTTATAATTATATTTAATTTCCTATTTACACCTAAATGAGACAATATATAAATCAAAGCTCCTGCTATTATTCCTATATGTAGTCCTGATACAGCTAATATATGGGCTAGTCCTAAATTTCTATATTTTTCAACATTTTCCTCTTCTAGATAGGAATACTCTCCTAATACTATACTTTTCATCAAAGAGCTGTTCTCAGTATTTAAGTTATTATCAAATATAGCTCCAATGGTTTTTCTAAAATTAGCTTTTGTCCTATATATAAAAGATTTATTCATATTGTTAATTCCTATTATGGAATAATCTTTTATCGTCATAGTTGTATGTATTCTATTTGATAATAAATTAAGTCTATAATTAAAAAGCATTGGATTTGTATTTTCCAGAGGTTTTTTTAATTTACCTGTAAAATTTATCTCATCACCTAATTCAATATCTTTATCTCCTATTACCTTTAAAACCAACTTTTCATTTATTTTAGAATGAATTGATTTATCTTCTATCCCATTGATACGAACAATGTATTTCCCTTGCCCATCTTCTTTCCAAAGTATATCATCAACAGTACCCCTAAGGATAATATCTCTATCTACCCTCGAAGCAAGTATACTGCTATTTAAATTATAAGTTCCAAGACTAACTCCTAGTATGGCCATGATAAAAAATAATATGATAGAGTTTGAACTATTTCTCATAAGATTTACAAAATAGGTCCCCAGTCCTAAAACAATTAGCATAAAAATAGTAAATATACTAAAGTTAAAATAATAGGAAAGAATTATTCCTATAACTAACGGAATTGTTATAAATACAAAAGGTCTATCCATAGGACCCTCCAATTTATTTTTTTCTATGCATTCTATTTAAACTCCAAATCATAAGTATTAATCCTAAAAGAACTAACATACTACCATCAGGCATAATATCACCTCAAACCTTATTTCCCTCATTATAACATAATAATTTAATATTTTATTATTGTTTTTATTTTTTTATGATAATATATTATATATAATATCGAAGGGAATGATGGCAAAATGACTCATAAACTTTATTTGGATAATCCTTATTTACGAGAAATTGATTCAAGGATAATTGATAAAATTTATAAAGATGGCAAGTATTATATAAAGCTTAATAGAACAATTTTTTATCCTCATCTATCTGGAGGACAGCCAGGAGACAAAGGAACTATAAATGGTGTTCAAGTATTAGAAGTGTACGAAGAAGACTCAAATATAATTCACGTAGTTAAAGAAAATATTCATAGTGATAAAGTAATATTAAATATAGATTGGGAAAATAGACTAGACAACATGCAACAACATACTGGGCAGCATCTTCTATCGGCTGCATTTTATAAATTATATAATGGTGAAACAGTTGGATTTCATATAGGACAAGATTATGTATACATTGATGTTACTCTACCAGAACTGTCGGAAGAAGAGGCAGAAAAAATTGAAGTATATGCTAATAGAATAATATCTTCAAATTTTGAAATTAAATCTTATTATATTGAAAAAAATGACATAAATAAAATCCCTGTTCGTAAACAACCTACTGTGAATTCTGATATTCGTATTGTAGAAATTGATAATATTGATTTTTCCCCTTGTGCAGGTACTCATTTGGGAAACACTGGAGAAATAGGCCTTATCAAGATACGAAAATGGGAAAAATATAAAGGCAATGTCAGAATTGAATTTGTTTGTGGAAGTAGAGCTCTATTTGATTATAGATGGAAAAATAAGATCATTAAAGATATTGGACTGCTGCTATCTTCAAAAGATACAGATGTCTTCGAGAAAGTACAAATATTATATAATCAAAAAGAAGAACTGGAAAAAAAGAATAAAGACTTACGGGGTGAACTTTTTAGGTATAAAGGAGATGAACTCCTAAGAAATTCTATTCATATAAATAATACTCCTTTTATTACCAAAGTATTTGATGATACAGACTTAAAAGAAATCAATGTAATAGCAAATCACTTAAATAATATATGTGATTCTGTTCAAGCTTATGGATCTAAATATGAAAATAAAGGTCAATTTTTAATTAGTGCATCAAAAGATTTAAATATAAATCTTAAAGATATTCTCAAAGAAATATCTGAAGAATTCGAGATAAAAGGTGGAGGCAGCTCTCAAACAGTTCAAGGTGGATGCTCATTAGAAGATTTGGATAAGTTACTAAACAAATTCCTCGAAAGGATTAAAAATTCTATATCCCTAAATTAATAAGATAGGGCAGACTCTTATATCTGCCCTATCTTGCTAATTTATATAGCTTAAAATTTCATCAAATATTTCTTCTCTAACTTTAGTCACCCCTGCAAAATCAACAGATGGTCTGTAACACTTTTCTAAGATGAAATGATTTTCTTTTGCTCCATTTAAACTTTTAACTCCTTTATCTACTAAAGAATTAAACATTTTATATTCTTCTATATTTATTTTGCTGTTATCAAAAAACTTATTTAAATCTATTTTAGTTTTTGCAAAATGTTCCCCATGTTTATTTGATGTTATTATTGTATCTAATTCTTTAATAAATACAGATTCAATCTTCTCTGGTATCAAAGAATTATGGTATATCTCTATTGCATAATTTCTTAATCTTCCCTCTTCTAATATTCTATTTAGTAAAGTGGATTTTCCTGTACCTATATCACCATTGATATAATGTATATCTGTAACCCATTCTAATATGGTATTTGTATAATCCACAAATCCATGAGGTGTATAGGCTGTAGAAAATAAATGTCTTTCTTTAAATCCATTTGAAACTATTTGACTTGCTTCCTTTGAAAAAATCTTTTCTATAAATCTCTTGCTTTCTTTGTTCACTTCTTCAATATCTAGCTTTAATCTATTATCTTCTGCTATTTCTTCAAGTATAATTTTTGCTGCTTTAAAATAGTTAAAAGCTTTCCTATATGCATATTTATTATTTGCTTTCGCTTCAATTATTTCTTTTTTATTATTTTCTAATATATTAGCATCTATAAATTGTGCTAGATCTATTATTTTATCTGTTAATCCTGGATAAGTTGGGTCCATGGTATGAGGCGCAGTTCCGTCTAACAAACATATTTTTAGCTTATCTATAACTATAGCATCTATAGACTTAGGATCAGATGGACAGTGATGATATTCAATATCATAGCCTTCACTTATCATTCTTTCTCCTAAATCTCTCATTAAAGAAGATTTGCCACCACCAGGCATTCCTTTAAATATATACAGTCTATTCCTATCTTTAGATATTATATTATCATGTAAGGAGTAGAATCCACTTGCTGTATTCCCTCCTGGAAATATCCTTCTAATTTTCGTCATAACAAAACCTCCCAATATAGTTTCTTCCTACTCATACAATATATTCAAAAAATGAAATTTTTGTGATAAACAGTATAGATGCATCTAAAACAAAAATAGGACCAATAAGATCCTATTCTATTATTATACCTTTCTCCAACTCAATTGACAAAACAGCCATAACTCTTGCTACTACATAAACTATATAATCCCTTCCATCTTCCGTAAATTCTATAATTCCTAAAGAATGTAATAAATTTCCCTAGCTATAAATAATAAGCTCTCTACCATTATTTATCACTCTTTACTTATATATAGTTCAATATTCAAATTAAAATTCCTTCTTTTTTCAAAAACTTTTAAATTAATAGATATTGCAAATAAAATTTGCTATAGACTATTTTTATTACCTCCAATTTTCTATCGTTGTATTTATACATTTAAATCCGTTATTCAAATATAACTGAACAGCTTCTTTATTCAAATCTGCAACAAATAAAGTAATTTCATCAGTTCCTGCTTCTTGAAGACGGTTAATAGCAAAAAATAAGAGTTTCTTTCCATATCCTTTATTTTGATATTTGGGGTTAACAAACAAATGATCTATTATGTTCTCATGTATTTCAACAGAACCTACCATTTCTTTATCTATAAACATAATAAAAACATTAGATTTCTTTTCATTCATTTCCTCCCGTGTATAAAATGCGTTTTGTAAACTTAAATGAAAATTGAGGACTCCAACCTCTGTATGGTACAATGTTTTTGCTAGAAAACAAATACCTCCCAGAAAGGATGAAGTCCTCATGCAAAAAATTGTATCAATA
>NZ_JAHLOH010000047.1:0-115183 GCF_018917285.1 Tissierella carlieri
CTTTTTAAGCGAATTGAATCAATATCATCCTGAGTAAAAATCCTATGGTTGTTTAAAATCATTGATTTAATGATTAAGATAGTATCAACCTTATCAGTCTTAGTTTTACGAATATTTGACTTTCTTAAGGTAGCAGTCTGGATAGGGTTGATAACAGCAATATGATAACCCATATTGTAAAGATAACAAATAAGGTTTTCTCCATAATGAGAAGTTGATTCAAGTCCAATTAGAAGATTTTCCTGACTAAAGGTCTTGAGCTTGAACACTAACAAAGAGAAACCTTCCGAATCATTAGTAAACCCAAAAGGTTGAATTAAAATTTCACCATCAGCAGTCATAGCAGCGGCAAAGTGTTTTTGTTTGGCAATATCAATGCCAACATAAATCATAAAACCACATCCTTAGAGATAAATTGACAACTGTTTTGATCCACCTAGTCTTATTCTCATAGCCTTGCGGGAGATAAAAGTTTAAAACTTATCCAACTATAAATGATTTAAATAAGACAGTGGCAATACACTCCTTCAAATAGTCAAGCTATAAGGTCAAATTAAAAGTCCACAGTGTCTAGTTTAATTATAGCGGATAATTATAATAAAAAAGAAAGGAGAGTATGATTTTAGTCGTTGACTATATCATACAAGGTCCTATGGAGAAACTCCTGCTGTTACCTAAGCAAGAATGGACAAAGAAATTTTCCGCTGCCAATATAAAGCTAGATAGGAGGAAATGGGAATGGATGGAATACTAATCCAAAACTTATATAAATCATATAAGAATGAAAAAGAGTCTAGTTTTGCTGCCTTAAGTGATCTAAATATACATATAAAGAAAAGTGAGTATGTTGCACTTATAGGGGAAAGTGGTTCAGGCAAGAGTACTCTTGCTCGTCTGTTGATCGGTTTAGAAAAGCCTACTTCAGGTCGTATATTAGTAGATGGTGAAGAAACTATTAATTGGAGCTATAAGGTATGGAGAAAAAACAGAAGAAAGATTCAGGCTGTATTTCAAGATACATCTGGCACCCTCAACCCTATGTTGTCAGTTTATCGAAATATAGAAGAAGCATTAGTTAATTTGACCAATTTAAGCAGTAAAGAGCGTAAAAATCGCATATATACTTTAATGGAGTTGACTAGTATGGACCGAAGGTTGCTTAAAGTTCCAACAAGACAATTATCAGGAGGGGAGCAAAGAAGACTATCTTTATTACGAGCTTTGTCTATTCAGCCTGATTATCTAATTCTTGATGAGGTTATAAGTGGTCTAGATTTGATTTCTGCTGATGAAGTTATGACTGTGCTGGAAAAATATCACCAAGAATTTAACTGCGCTTGTCTATTTGTCACCCATGATATGAATAGTGCTTATAGGATTTCAGATAGAATTCTAGAGATTAAAAATGGAAAGATAATTCGTGAAGGGATAAAACATATTGAAGGGAGAATTAAAATATGAAGAAAAATAGATGGTGGTTTAGATTATTGTCTATAGGAATATGTATAATTATTATGTGTGGAGTTTTAGCTGGCTGTTCTTCTCAGCCAAGTGTAAAAACTGTAAAAGAAGAGCAAGAGATACAGAAAAAGACACTAACTTTTGCTACCGGTGCGGAGCTGACAACTTTATACCCATTAAATATGGATCCACAGAATGATTGTGCTACTAAGTTAGTATATGAAGGACTTGTGACCTATGATAAAGGTGAAATAAAACCACTTCTCGCAGAAAGCTGGGAATTCAATGAAGATGGTACTGAACTTACTCTTCATCTGAAACAAGGAGTGAAATTCCATGACGGTGTAGATTTTAATGCTGAAGCAGTGAAAAAGAACTTAGAATATTTCCACTTAAATCCAAATCATCGTGCATTGAAGGCAGTTGCTAATTTAAAAAATGCAGAGGTTATAGATAACTACACTTTAACATTACATTATGATAATCCATATTTTGCATACTTAAATGACCTTTGCTATCCAGAAGTTCTAGTCATGGTTTCTCCTAATGTCATTGAAGGAGGTAACTTTCAGAATATGAAAGGAGTTGTGGGCACAGGCCCCTATATATATAAGGAAAACAAGAGTGGAGAATATACTCGTTTCACAAGAAATGAAGATTATTGGGGAGAACAACCATATTATGATGAAGTCATGGCTAAATATATACATGAATCAGCTTCTAGACTTCAAGCACTACAAAATGGAGAAATTGATATGTTATATGGAAATGTATTAATTTCTTATGATGAATATCAGCAGGCAATTTCTATGAACCATATTGAGGGTAAAATATCAAATGTGAATTCTGAAACGAGAAATCTTGCCGTAAATGCAGGAAGTAAAAATCTTGCAGATATAAATGTTCGCGAGGCTATAGCTTATGCCATAGATAAGGAAACTATTTCAAAAGGATTGACTTATGGTTATGAGGAGGTAGCAGATAAACTATTTGATTCAGGTATACCTTATACTGATGTAGAGCTTGATGTAATAAGAAAATATGATAAAACTAAAGCTGATGGACTTTTAGACAAGGCTGGTTGGAAACTTAATACCGCAACAGGTATACGTGAAAAAGATGGAATTCCATTGAAGCTTGTCTTTACCTATGATTCTGGTGAGGTGTTGAATAAATCCATCGCTACACTAATCAAAAGTCAGCTTGCAGAGGTTGGGATTCAGCTGGAAACTATAGGACAAGATATGTATACTTGGTGGAAAGAAGGAGTTTCGGGTAATTACGATTTGACTATTTGGTGTACAGAACAGCCGTATTCCGCACCTCATAATTTCTTTACGCCAATGTTGGATTCCTCACCTCATGTACCTGCAATAGCATCTCTTTCTGACGGTGAGAAATTTATAGCAGCCATAAGGGAATTTTCTACTGTAGATGATAAAAATAGAGTTGGAGAAATTTTTAATTACCTTATTAAATATAGCAATGATGAAGTGCTAAATATTCCTCTTACCTATGTTAAGGATATGATTGTTTTCAATACTGATAGAATTGAAGACTATAATTTCACAGGTACTCCAAAGTTCTTTGATATTAGACAAGTGAATGCAAAATAAGTTTTCGTCTGATTGGAGCTAAATCAGCTTTACGGAGTAGAACAGAAAAGTAATAATGATTATAATAGAGGGTGGTTAGCTTAGACTAACCAATTTCTATTTCAGAAAGGAGTATTAGCTATGAAGCAAGAAGTTAAGAAAAAGCAAGGGCTTTCCCGTCTGTTTGAAATAGCTGGTGAGAAGAAATTATTATTAATAATATCAGGTATTTTGGCAGCATTTAGTGCAGCATGTATGCTGGTGCCCTTTATATCTGTTTATCAGATTTTAGGAGAATTGCTGAGAAGTGGAGGAAATATCTCTCTCGTAGATGGTACCATGATGACAAGATGGGGATGGATTGCATTTGCAGGATTAATTGCAGGTCTTCTTCTTTTATATGCTGCAATTATTTGCTCTCATGTGGCGGCTTTCCGTATTTTATATGGGATGCGTATGGGACTTGCAAGACATATTGGAAAATTATCCCTTGGATATTTAAATAGTACTGCAACAGGTGCTATAAAAAAGAATTTAGAGCAGGATGTAGAACGAATTGAGCTATTTGTCGCTCACACGATTCCAGATCTTGTAAATGTGGCAGCCACAGTTATCGTTATGTTTGCTATATTTTTTAGTCTAAATGGCTGGATGTCACTTACTTGTATAATTGCTTTTGCTATTAGTATAGCTATGCAGGCTTCAATGATGTTCGGTAAGAAGGCACAGAATACAATGAAGGCCTATTTTGATGCACAGGAGCGTATTCATTCTTCAGCAATACAATATGTACGAGGAATACCAGTGGTTAAAATATTCGGACAAACTGTTTTCTCTTTCAAGAAATTTCATAATGACCTAATTACTTATAGAGATTGGGCAGTTGCTTATTGTGATAAATTTGAAAATGGTATGGCGGTTTTTACTGTAGTGCTTAATTCCTTTTTAACTTTTATTTTACCTGTTGGTTTGTTGATTATGAGTGGTGATCCAAATAATATTTCCTTTGCCCTTGTATATCTGTTCTTTATTATAATGGCTCCTAGTGTATCATCTCCCTTATATAAATTGACTATGCTTGCATCAGGTACAAGGGAGATTTTTGAAGGTGTTTCACGCATTGATGCTATATATGCTGAAGAACCAGTTAGAGAGACTTCGGAGCCAAAGCATCCTTTCGGCTATAATATTTCCTTTGAGAATGTATCTTTTGCATATGAGAATAAGGCGGAGGCTACAAGAGTCGAAGCTTTAGCAGATATTAATTTTACTGCTAGAGCTGGAGAAATTACTGCATTAGTAGGACCATCAGGCTCGGGAAAGTCTACTGTTGCAAATTTGATTCCTCGTTTTTGGGATATTAAAACTGGTGAAATAAAAATCGGGGGAGTAAATATAAAAGATATACCTACAGAAGAACTTATGAATACAGTATCTTTTGTATTCCAAGATACATTTCTTTTTTATGATACTTTGTTTGAAAATATTAAGGTAGGTAGACCAAATGCTACAGATGAGGAAGTATATGCAGCAGCAAGAGCGGCACAATGTCACCAGTTCATTGAGAATCTGCCAGATGGTTATAACACACTTATAGGTGAAGGTGGGGTATTCCTTTCGGGAGGAGAAGAACAGCGGGTTTCTGTTGCTCGTGCTATTCTCAAAAATTCACCTATTCTTGTTCTTGACGAAGCAACAGCCTTTGCTGATCCTGAAAATGAATATAAGATGCAGATTGCATTAAAAGAACTTATTAAAGATAAGACTGTTATAGTTATTGCTCATAGGTTGTCTTCTATAAAGACTGCTAACCAAATCATTGTATTAAGGGATGGTATGATTGAACAAATTGGCACTCACGATAATTTAGTAGCTGAAGAAGGTCTGTATCAGAGAATGTGGGAAGCTTATACTAGTGCTTATGATTGGACATTGAAGGTAGGAGGTGCAAAGGCATGAAAATTTTTCAAAATATTACAGTAGGACAACCAAAAAAACTTATAAAGCCCATAGGATTTACCATCTTGGCTAATTTAGTCAATGTAGTTCCCTTTATGTTTTCTATTGAAGTGATAAAGATTATATTTAACGCTTTTGATGGTTCTGGTACAGGACTTGATATGGCTAGACTTTGGAAGATTATTGGTATATTATTTGCTTACATGATAGTGATGTTCATTGCTGAAAAGCCTGCATATCGTCATAGCTATCGTGATGCTTATGCACTTTCTGCAGAAGGTAGGGCTAATCTTGCAGAACATCTTCGTAAACTTCCATTAGGTTATATTACAAGTCGTGATCCGGGAGATTTAGCTAATATGATGATGGGTGATTTCACTTTGATTGAAACAGGAGTATCTCATATTGTTCCTCAATTATTTGGTGCGTTAGTTATGCCTTTTATTGCTTTTATTTCTCTCTTATGGATTGACTGGCGTATGTCCGTTGCCATGTTTATAGCTCTGCCTATTACAATACTTTTACTATGGGGTTGTTCAAAACTTCAAAAACGTATGGCAGATAGACAAATGAAATCAAAGTTAGATGCAGGTAATCGCTTGCAGGAGTATTTGTTAGGTATCCGTGTTATGAAGGCTTATAATCTTGTAGGTGAAAAATTTGCTCGTCTTGAGAATTCTTTTAGAAAATTAATGAAAGAATGTATTCGATTTGAAGCTTTATCAGGACCTATTATTCTTACTTCTATTACCCTTATTCGTGCAGGTCTAACTTTAATGATTTTAACGGGTACCTATTTATTAATAGGAGGGTCTTTAGACGTATTAACCTTCGTAATGTTCTTAGTTATAGGTTCTAGGGTATATGATCCTCTTACATCTGCATTGATGAAATATGCGGAGCTTCGTTATGATGAAAGGGCAGGAGAGCGTATCTTAAATTTAATGAAGGAGCAGGAAATGGGTGGAGATAAAGCACCTAATGGTAGTACTGATATCGTGTTTGAAAATGTTTCCTTTGGTTATGGAGACAAAGATGTTTTGCATAATGTTTCCTTAAAGATGAAGCAAGGAACATTGACAGCTCTTGTAGGACCATCAGGAAGTGGTAAAAGTACAATATTGAAACTTTGTGCCAGATTTTATGATCCTAGCCAAGGTAGAGTTATGTTTGGAGGCATTGATGAATCAACCCTTGACCCCGAAAAGTTAATGAAAAAAATTTCAATGGTCTTTCAAGATGTCTATCTGTTTCAAGATACAATAGGCAATAATATTCGTTTCGGAAAAGAGAATGCTACAGATGAGGAAATGATAGAGGCAGCTAAGAAAGCTTGCTGCTATGACTTTATTATGAAGCTTCCAAAGGGATTTGACACTATGGTTGGAGAAGGAGGCTGCACTCTTTCAGGTGGTGAAAAGCAACGTATTTCTATTGCCCGTGCTATGCTAAAGGATGCTCCTGTTGTTTTACTTGATGAAGCAACAGCTTCCCTCGATCCAGAAAATGAGGTTGAAGTACAAAGAGCAATCAACGAACTGATAGCAGGAAGAACAGTCATAGTAATTGCCCATCGTCTTAAAACCATTAAGGATGCAGATAATATCATTGTTATGGAAACAGGGAAAATTGCAGAAGAAGGAACACATGATGAACTTATGGACAGGAATGGTCTTTATAAAAAACTATGGACAATACAGGCAGAATCAAGTGGTTGGGAGTTATAACATATTAAAGATTTTCTATCTAAAAGAGATTTAGATTTTACCATAAGAATAGTAGTCCAATATATATACCCCTCTAGAGAATAAATAACTCTAGAGGGGTATATTTTTATGTATGATTATAATCATCACTTGACAAAAGGATATAGACCATAATGCAGGAGTTTAACTAAAATTAGATTTTCCATAATATGTTCGATAACTTATATTATTTTGTTTTATCTATAAATTTTTCTATTGCTTTATTAACCTCACCATCATTTCCATCAATGGTATGTCCACCTGTTTCAAAAATAGCAGTTTCAGCTTCGATGCGAGCGAGTAATTTTTCTATATTTTCATATTTTGCCATTGGGTCATCCTTAGCATGTATAACCAAGACAGGGGATTTGAGCTTTTCAATTGGATATTCATCATAATGAAGTGTCATATCAATATTTGTAATATTTGTATCCATGATGATACCTTGTCTGCGAGGACTCACGGGGAGCATAGTTTCAAATAACGTACTGCTATTTACTTTAGAACCCATCATAGAGTCAAATATAAAACCAAAGTATTTCATAGAAAACCACATAGGAAAATCATTGACTAAAAATTCTGGTGGTCCCATCATTCCTAACTCTTTAATTTCCTTCGTGCTTCTTTGTTTATCCGGCACACCGGATGACAAAAGAATTAATCCCTTTACTCTTTCAGGACAATTCAGAGCAAACCGAAGTCCAGCACCACCACCAGCGGATGTTGCAAGAATATAAGCTTGTTCAATACCCAATTCATCAAGCAATTTATTAAATACTTTCGCTTGATTTTCAGGTGTTGGATTTCTAGGCAATTCTGAACCGGGATAACCAAATCTGGAAATGGATATTTTTCTATAATTTATTCCGGTTATTTGGTTTAAACTAACAAAGCCTTGGTCGTATCCTCCAAAGATGCCATGTGATATGAGAACAGCTTCACCTGTACCCTCATCAACATAAGTCATCATACCAAATTCAGTTTCAATTGTTTTTATATTGTAATCTTCCAAACGTTTATAAGCAGTTTTTATATCGCTACGATACTGGATAATAATAGAAAAAGCCATAATTATAATAAGAAAAATACATATTTGCACTTTCTTATACCTCCAAATGGAAAAAAATTTAGTCATCAGTTTTCTTCTCCTTTTTTATATATCTTTCTGAAAAAGAATAAACTAATTGGTTGGTTAAATACTGTAGACTTTCAGGTTTATAGTCACTGTTATCAAATTTATAGAGTAATAGGAAAAGTGGTGAATAAAAATTCAAGGCCATTATATAAGGGTCACTATCGATAAAATGTCCTCTTTGAATCAATTCTCGAAACAGATTAGTTTCTAGTTCTAATACATCATCTATAAATATCTTCTGAAACAGCTTCTCAGCCTCTGTATTATGGTATCGTTCAATAGTCAGCATTTTCCTAAATTTTGAAACTACTTCATCATTTAGATAAAATGACAGCAAATCATAACACATCTTTCCTAGAAGATTGAGATCAATATTTTCATATTTATCTACCATTTCGGAATCAGCAGGAATGGTCAGCTTGTTTCTTGCTTCACTCATTTTGTTTGATACTTCACATAAGATTGTATCAAAAATTTCCTGTTTGCTTTTATAGTGTTTATAAAGTGATGGAGCTTTAATATTGACCGAATCTGCAATTTGTGCAACAGAAACACCTTCATAGCCATGAATAGCAAATAAATTTAATGCATTTTCAAAGATTACTTGTTTTGTGTTTTTCTCTTCCATCGTTACACCTCTTAATGATATCAGATATTCAATAAATATATAATTAGGCTAATAATTATTAGCCTGTCAATAGAGTAATTTAAAAATCTATTCATTGTAGTCTGTTCCGCTCGCAGTCTCTAGTAGAAAATTATTCTTGACAGAATAGGTTTGTCGGGATAAACTATAGGCATAAAGGTTTGTTGCATCAAACCAAAAGGAGGAATAAAAATGGAAAAATTTAAACTTTTTGATGCAGAATATAAATTTATGGATATCATCTGGGAACTTGGGGCAATAAACTCCACTGAGCTTTCAAAAATATGCCTTTCCAGATTAGGATGGAAGAAGCCAACCACATATAATATGATACGAAAGCTCTCAGAGAGAGGGATATTGCAAAATGAAAATGCTGTTGTTATATCATTAATTGGACGGGAACAGGTGCAAAAATATGAGACTGAAGCCCTTTTAGAAAAATCTTTTGATGGTTCACTCCCAGCTTTTATTGCAACATTTTTGAAGGATAGAAAATTATCAGAAGAAGAAGCACAGAAAATCAGGAAAATGATAGAGGAGGCAACAAAATGATAGATCGTTTTATTGCTATAATAAATATGAGTCTAACTGCAAGTTGTGTTGCCTTAGGAGTTATGATAGTACGATTATTGCTAAAAAAAGCGCCAAAGATATTCTCGTATATACTTTGGAGTATAGTATTATTTAGATTGATTTGTCCTTTCTCCTTTGAAAGTAGTTTAAGTCTAATGTATTCTAGTGATATTTCAAAGGAGGTAATTTATACTCAGGCCCCTAACGTAAGCAATAATGTTGAGACAATTGACAATATGATAAATACTGCAATTGAAAAACCAATCAAGGCCCCTGACTCTGGAACAAGTGTTAATCCCATGGAATTAGCTTTAAGGATAGGCTCTAGGATATGGGTTTTAGGTATGATAATTTTACTTTCCTATGGATTGTTTTCTTATTTTAAATTAAAACATAGACTAGCTACTGCTATATTGATTCAAGATAATGTTTATGAAACAGATTTAATTAGTACACCTTTTGTACTTGGATTTATTCGACCCCAAATTTACATACCTGTTGGGTTAGATATGAATGATTTTGATTATATACTTAAACATGAGCAGATGCATATTAAAAGACGAGATTACCTTATTAAACCTATTGCATTTATAGCACTGGCAATACACTGGTTTAACCCTATAATTTGGATATCTTTTATTTTAATGGTGAAGGATATGGAGATGTCCTGTGATGAAAGTGTAATGAAACAATCAAGGGAAGATATCAGAGAAAGTTATTCTAATTCTTTACTTTCCATATCAATAAAACAAAATGGCTTGATTTCGCCTATTAGCTTTGGTGGAGGAAATACTAAGGGACGAATAAAGAATGTATTAAACTATAAGCGCCCTAGGTTTTGGATTGTGTTTATCGGTATATTTGTTGTCATTACAACGGGAATTGTATTGCTGTCTAATCCTAAAACTCTATCCCCTAAAAAAATAGATTTCTCCGTTTATGAAATATATAAAAACACAACTGAATATGTAGGGGATAATGTAAAAGTAGTTAATATAGTAGATAGACTTCCTATATCACAGGCGTTAACTAGATCAAAGGTAGAGCTTTTTACTAAGGAAGAACCCTATGTAATAGAAATAACTTATGATACTTCAAGGACCGTAAGGGAGTATTTTTCCGGAGCGGATAATCAGAATGTTTTTGACCAAAATGCTATTTTAATATTTGCATTAGTTGGTAATGTTGAATATGTAAACTTTGTTTTAGATGATGGAGAAAATGATGAATTGATTCAGCGAACTAGAGATTGGGCAAATTACAATATGAACAAGGATGTATGGAAGGATTCTTCTACTATGGAACAATTTGATTTATTATCTCAGAAAGTTATGGACAATTTAGCAAAAGATGATATTTCTTATGAGCTGGATATTTTGGCTTTAATTAACAATGGAAGGAGAACAAAAAGGCTAAGTGTAAATGATGCCCCATATGTAGAAAATTACAAAAGGATAGAGGTAATAGGAGAGATTTATTATATATATGAGGATGGAAATAAATATTATGTAGAGAAGCCCTATGAATTTATCAATGAATTGACAGGAGAGGACTATAACGATATAAATAATACGAATGAACTGATATCCGGTAAAATAGAAGAGTCAGATGATAAGGTTTCTCAGGAAATAGTAGATATGATAGAGGAAAATTTAAGTATTATAATGTCATCACCTAAAGATGCATCTAATCCATGGATTTATATTGATATGCATCAGAATGAATACGAAGAAATTATAAAAAATGGTGAGGAAGAAGCTCTTCAATATATGATTTCTCAGTTTGAGGCAGGTAATATAGATGGTTTAAGAGGACAAATCATGATGATTCTATGCAAAGAATTACTAGGAGATAGAAACAATGTAATAGATGAAGCCTTATCTCCAGAGGAATGGTTTTCACAGCTTAATATAAAATAAAATACTATTTTTATCGATCGTATTTATAATGAAAGGACTCTACTTGGTAAATTAAATATTTGCTAATTCTATAAAAGTAAAAGAGAGATAGAGAGATTAAGAACCTGATTCATAAGGAAAATAAAAAGCTTGACTAGTGTTAGTTTTAATATGATAAGAATAATTTCACATAGAAGAGTTGTCCTACTGTATGAGTGCATAATGACAATATTGTCGAATGTTGCAAAACGATGTCGAAAAATATATTATTGACGAGTCAAATAGACTAAATATACAATGATAGTAAAGTTATATTTAAATAAAAGATTTAAACCATAGATGCTACGGAGATTTATAGTAGTATCTATGGAAAAATCAGAATGGATTTATCGATTTATTTACAGACTTTGTTCTTGTGATAATTCCATTGAAAGGAGATAAAAAAATGATTTCAGTAATAGGATTAGGATATGTTGGACTTCCCACAGCAGTTTTGTTAGCCAATGCAGGAAACAAGGTAAGAGGTATTGATATCAATGAACAATACTTATCAAAAATTGCTAATTGTGAAATAGAGACGGAAGATATTGAATTAAATAATATGTTAAGTAAGGTTCTGAATAATGAAAATCTGACATTGGAGAATAAAATAAGTGAGTCGGATGTATTCATTATAGCAGTACCTACTTTAGTAGTGGACAATGAAATTTGTTTAGATCATATAAAAGCAGTTTGCGCAGAGCTGGTAAAGGTATTAAAAAAAGGAGATTTGGTAATTGTTGAATCTACAATTGCACCAGGAACAACAGAAACCGCTATTAAATCTATGTTAGAAACTAACGGTCTAAGTGGTATTGATGACTTTTATCTTGCACATATGCCAGAAAGAGTAAAGCCTGGAAACACATTAAATGAATTGGTCTACAATGATAGAGTAGTAGGAGGAGTTACTCTGAAGGCTGCAGAACTTGCGAAGAAAGTATATGAGTCTTTTGTCAAAAGTGAAATAAAAGAAACTGATGCTTTGACAGCAGAAATGGTCAAGGTAGTGGAAAATACTTTTCGAGATATTAATATAGCATTTGCCAATGAGGTCCTAACAATTTGTGAAGAAGCCAAAGCTGATCCATGGAAAGTCATTGAGTTAGCAAATATGCATCCAAGGGTTAATATTCATAGACCAGGACCTGGTGTTGGAGGATATTGTATTCCAGTTGTTCCATGGTTTTTAGCACAATTGGCTCCCAATGAAGCTAAAATTATCAAAGAGTCTAGAGCAAGAAATGATTATATGCCAATTAAAGTAGCCAACGACATAAAAAAGATAATGGACAAGAATAATCTAAGTAAAGTTTTATTATTAGGGACAACCTATGCAGGTAATGTGAAGGAAACAAGATTTAGTCCTATATTAGATATTATAAAAGAATTGGAATCATTAAATATCAATTATTCAGCTTATGATCCTATTTCAAGAGATAAATTAGAAAATCAAGAAAATGATTTTACTAAAGCAATATCAGGTGCTGAATTAGTAGTTTTCTTAGTAGGACATGATATATTTAAAGAAATCACTGCTGAAGAATTAAAAAAATATGGAGTATTGGAAATCTTTGATTGTACAGGGCAAATATACTTACAGCATTTGGATCAGAAAGAAATAAAAGTTCATGTATTGGGGAAATTGGATATATAAATATAATGAAATAGTGAAATTAATAGGATAAATAGAAATATTAAGGGAAGTAGTTTTAGTATAATGAATATAAGACACAAGAGAGCAATTATGCTCCACTTGTGTCTTATATATTTTCTCAAGCCTTAAAAGTCAATTTATTAAACAACTCTATATCCTTATTTGGCAATCCCATAAATATTATCTTAATCAAATTATGTACATTTTATTTTACCTTAATGAGTACCTTCTACTACCTCTATATCCATAGATTCAAAGATTTCTTTAATTTCATCTTTTCTATCAGCCTTGCATTTAACAGCACAAGCCCCTAGATGTACTCTATCTACTCCAGAATCTTTCAGTCTCTCTGCAATAGTAATTATATTTTCTTTAGAATCCATAGAACATATATTGCATGAGAATAGAGATATAAGTTCAGTTTCTATATTCTTGTATTGAGAAAAATGTTTTTCCTTGTTATTGTATGTTCGAAAACATCCCATAGTAGAACACTTACCATTTATTTTTTCACATATTCCAATTGCGATTTTCATATTTACTCTCCTAACTGTTTTATCTAATAATTTGTTCCTGTCATATTACTATAAAGATTATATAATGTCAATGAAGAAAAAAGTAATAGGGGATATTTATTAGCAAAATAATAACAAATACATTTGCTTATACTTGTTTAATAATTATTTATATAGTATAATTGGTGATGAAAATTGAATATGGAATAAATAGGTTTATAGAATTAGAATTCTATAAGTAATAGGGAAGCAAAGTGAAAATCTTGCACGGTCCCGCCGCTGTAAAAGAAGAGTCTTTTCTAAATGTCACTGGGAAACTGGGAAGACAGAAAAGATGATGAGGCTTAAGTCAGAATACCTTCCTATTTATTAGCAAAAGTAACTCTACGGTGGATGGAGAAAGCTAGTATATTATGTTAAATTGTTTTATTTCGCTATCCTTCTGATTATTTTCAGGAGGTTTTTTGATAGAACTTACTTCAAGATTTATCACATACAGGATTTTTATTTAACAGGCTTAGAAACTTCAACAATCGTAGGGAGCTATGAGGGTTGAAGTTTTTTATTTATAAAAAAGGAAAGGATGAAAAGTGTGAAGGATTATAAAAGAGTATTGTGGATAATGATTTTAGCTATAATGATATCCAGTGTTTCAGGCTGCACTAAAACTACCAGTGTGGGAGGATTAAGCAATACGAAAAATGTAGAGAAGGTAGAGAATAGTGAGTTATCAATAACTGTAGAAGGAGATATGTATCCTTTAAAAGTAAAAGACTTTCTTAAAAAAGAAACTATTTTAGAAAATAAACCAGAAAAGGTAGCTGTTTTATCTGGTACCCCTTTAAATATCTGGTATGATTTAGGTGGAAAATCTGTATGTACATCTGATGTATCAGATAATGTAAAACTTATACCTGAATACGAAGAAGAAATACGAAGCCTTCCAACAATAGGACCAGTATATTCTATAGATATGGAATCTGTAATACCTCATAAACCAGATTTGATTATAGCCCAAGTTGGAACTCAGTCAACACAAGCAAAGAAATTGAGAGAAATGGGTTTCAATGTAATTACTACTCATATAAGAGGATATGATGATGTGGTATCAACTTATAAAGCTTTTGGAAAAATACTTGAAAGGGAAGAGTTAGCTGAAACAAAGATAAAAGAGCTGGAAAAGCATAAAGAGGAAATCATATCTAAATTACCGGAGGAGAATAAATCTGTAGTCATATTATACATAACATCTAAAACCCTTGCTGTTAAGCTTGATAACAGTATAGCTGGGGATATATCTAAAATACTGAGACTTAAAAATATTGCTTCTGATTTACCACCTGATACTATAGGATCAGAAACTACTCCATTAGATATAGAGTATATAGTAGACAAGAATCCAGATTATATTTTGGTTACAAGTATGATTTCCAGCAATGAGGAGGCTGTAAAAGCTATAGAAGAAGAATTTGCAACAAATCCAGTATGGAATGGAGTAAAAGCTATTCAAGAGGGTCGTGTTATTCATCTTCCACAAGAATATTTTTTATATAATGCAGGACCTTATTATCATCAAGCTATAGAATATATGGCTAGAAGTATATATCCAGAAGTATATGGAGAGGTGAATAAACAGGATGAAAAATGATATTTCCCTTAAAGACAATACAGGTTATAAAGTAGCTATTATTGCTATTCTAGTAATACTTTTTTTTGTAGCTTTTATATTGGGAAATACTAAAGGGACTCTTGAGGTAGGGGCAAGGCGTATATTTGAGGTTATTATGACGGACGATGGAAGTTCAGAAAGAATGGTAATTTGGAATATCAGATTACCAAGGATGATACTAGCAGCTTTAGTTGGTGCAAATCTTGCTCTGTCAGGTGCTATTTTGCAAGGAGTAATGAAAAATCCCTTAGCCGATCCAAGTATTATTGGTATAAGCAGTGGTGCAGGGCTCTTTGGAATTGCTGTATTAGTTATTTTACCCCAGCACATAGGACTAGTACCAATTGCTGCTTTTGTAGGAGCCATGGCTGCGGCATTTATAATATATATTTTATCTTGGAAAGGTGGAATACAGACAACAAGGATAATATTAGCAGGAGTAGCTGTATCTGCTTTGTTTGGAGCTGGTATTTCGGGCATATTGGTCTTTTATAGTGATCGTGTCCATGGGGCTCTTACTTTCATGAATGGCAGCCTTTCTTCAAGAAGCTGGCCAGAGGTACAGACAATCTTACCTTATACCATAATAGGAGTCATTTTAGTAAATATATTTGCAGAAAAACTTAATATTTTAATACTAGGCGATGATGTTGCAAGGGGGCTTGGGTTAAATGTAGAAGCTACGAGACTTGGATTTACAGCTTTGGCAGCTTTTCTCGCAGCAAGTGCGGTAAGCGTGGTAGGGCTTTTAGGCTTTGTAGGTCTTATAGTTCCTCACAGCATAAGGCTAATAATGGGAAACGATTATAACTATATGTTTCCTGCGACAGCTTTATTGGGTTCTGTGCTTTTAATGTTTAGTGATACCTTTGCAAGAACCTTTCTAAGTCCTACAGAGATACCAGTAGGTATTGTGATGGCAGTATTAGGAGCACCATTCTTTTTATTCTTGCTGAGAAGGGAGTAAATAGATGAATGAGAATATTATATTAGCGATTGAAGATTTAAGCATAAGCTATAAAAATAAAGATGTTTTAAAAGGAATAGATTTAAGGATAGAAAAAGGGAAGGTTTATTCTATTATTGGACCAAATGGATGTGGAAAAACTACCTTGATTCGTACTATGAGCAGAAGTATAAAGCCTAGACAGGGGAAGGTTCTTTTACATGGGAACAATATATTCGAGATGAAAAATAAAAATGTAGCTAAGAAGATGGCTATATTGAATCAAAACAATAATACCATAAGCGATATAACAGTAAGAAAATTAGTACAATATGGTCGGTATGCCCATAAAGATTGGTGGAAAGGCATAGATGATGAGGATGATAAAATAGTTGAATGGGCTATGGAAAAAACAGGAGTAACAGATCTTCAAAATAGAAGAATAGACACCCTTTCAGGTGGGGAAAAACAAAGAGTTTGGATAGCAATGTCCATTGCACAAAAGCCAGAAATCTTACTACTAGATGAACCTACAACTTATCTTGATATATGTCATCAATTAGAAATAATGGATCTCGTATCTAGACTAAACAAAGAAGAGGGAATAACCATAGTTATGGTATTACATGATATAAATCATGCAGCTAGATATTCAGATAAACTTATTGTAATCAACAATCAAAAAATATACAGTCAAGGTGATCCTTGGACCATATTAGAATCTGAAGTGCTTGAAGAAGTTTTTAAAGTTAAAGCTGAAATCACGATGGATACGGATACAATGAAGCCAATATTTTATGCGAAGAAAGTTGTTTAGAATATATTAGGAGGTTATTGAGGTGAAAATTACATTTATAACTGTGTCAACTCCGGGAATTAAAAACTTAATTGAGGCAGGAAAGGAGATAAACAAAAATTATCCTGAAATCTTGGATTTAAGTATCTATTATGGAAAAGAAGAATTAGATGATAAAAGAGCAAAACAAATGATAGAAGATATTAAAAATAGTCATCTAGTATTTGTAGACTTAATGGGAAGCCCTTCATCAGTAGTTAAAAATGTATATATTGGACTTGAAGAATGTAATGGAAATATAATCCCTTATGGAAGCTCAGCAAGGGAATATATGCGTCTTGGCAGTTTCACCATGGATAGTATGAAGAGTCAGAATAAAAAGATGGATATGGCTGCAATTGAAAAGATGAGAAATACAGCAGAAATGCTTGGGAAGATAATGCCAGGCAAGATGAGAGATATGAGAAATTATTCCAATATAATGAAATATTTTAAGGTGGCAGACAAATCCAATATTCTGAATATGCTTTATCTTATGATGAGAGACTATGGAAATATAAAAGACTTGCCGAAACCACTTGAACCAAGAGAAGTAGAAGAAGCTGGCATATGTAATCCAGAAAACATGAGATTCTATAAAAACTATGAAGATTATGAAAAAGATTTTCCCTTTGATGATAAGAAGCCTATAGTAGCTATGCTCTTTTATGGGCACACATATCCTACAGATACATCTTCTTGTATTGGACAAATTAAGAGTAGGATTGAAGAGTTTGCAAATGTTTTGCCCGTTGCAGTTTCAGGGGCATTTGCAAAAAATGAAGAAAAACTTAGAGAGATAATATTAAAATCTACTAAAAGGTCTGTTGATCTTATGTTAAATTTCATGTCATTTAGACTTGGAGCAGGACCAATGGGAGGAGATTCACAGGCAGGTATAGATCTATTGAAGGAAGTGGATGCTCCATACTTTCATCCTTATTTTATGTCAAGGAGAACTGTGAAGGAATGGGAAGATTCTATACAGGGCTGTAGTACATCAGAGGTACTGATTTCTGTTATGTTGCCTGAATTAGATGGATGCATTGAAACATATCCTGTTGGAGCTATGGCAGAGCCAAAATATGATATGGAATTTGATATTATGACTGATGAACTTGTAATCATAGATGAAAGAGTAGATAAGCTGATTTCAAGAATTAAATCCTATATTCTTCTTAGAAAGAAGGAGAACAAGGATAAAAAAATAGCTATCATATGTTATAACTATCCTCCGGGAGAAAGCAATCTATTTGGAGGAGCGTTTTTAGATACTTTTACTTCCGTTGAAAATATATTAAAAAATCTCAAAGCCAGTGGATATAACTTAAATCCTCTTATAAAAGAAGAACTTATGGATATATTTACTGCCGGAGGTGTAGTAAACTCAGGAAAATATAGTGATGATTGGGAAAACGTAATAAAGTATAAGGACAAAGAATATAAGGAAGAGTTAAAGGAAAATCCTGATTATGAAGAAATAATAAAAGAATGGGGACCAGTACCGGGAACTATAATGAGCAGTGATAATAATGAATTCTTGATTCCGGGAATAGTTGAAGGGAATATATTTTTAGGATTACAGCCAACTCGAGGCATACATGAAGAGATTGAGAGGGCGTATCATGATAAAACCTTGCCTCCTCATCATCAATACTTAGCATTCTATAAATGGATCAAGGATGAATTTAAAGCAGATGCAATTATCCATGTGGGAACTCATGGAACCTTGGAATTTTTAAAGGGCAAGGAATGCGGCATGAGTGGCAATTGTTATCCCGATAGACTTTTAGCAGATATTCCCCATACGTACTTATACTACTCAGGCAATCCATCTGAATCAACTATTGCTAAAAGGAGGTCCCATGCAAATTTAATAGGATACCAGCCCCCTGTATTCATTCAAGGAGAGCTTTATGGAGATTATTCAAAGTTAATGTCAATGATAGATAATTATCGTCAATCTTTGTTATTGGCTCCTCAAACCAGTAAAGATATATTATCAGACATATTGGAGTTAGGAGAAAAACTCAATATGCCAAAGGATATTGATGAGATGGAATCTGAATTATATAGGATGAAAAAAAGTCTAATACCAAAGGGACTTCATGTATTCGGTAAGGGATATAATCATAGAGAAGCAAAGGAATATGCAAAGGGACTGTTAAGATACAATAGAAATGGGATTTTTAGTATAAGAGCATTAATTGCAAAGGCTAAAGGATATGACCTAGATTTTCTTTTAGATAATGATCAATATGAGGTTATAAAAGGACTTGATGAAGAAGCAGATAAGATTATTGATTATTATTTTGAGAATGGAGAACTAAAGAACCCTGAGTATGTAGATAAAGTGAATAAAGATGAACTTGTAAAGTCTTTAGAATATGGACAAGGAATCATTAAATCGTCCCAAGAAAACCATGAAATAGAGGGACTACTACGAGTATTAGAGGGAAGATATAATTCTGCAAAACTGGCGGGAGATATCTATAGACATCCAGAAATATTACCTACAGGATATAATTTGTATCAATTTGATCCAAGACTTATTCCTACTAAAACTGCTTATATGAGGGGAGAAAAAATCTGCTTGAACACTCTTGAGGCTTATAAAAAGGAAGAAGATTCTTATCCTCTATCTACTGCTGTGGTTCTGTGGGGGTTGGAGACATCGAGAACTCAAGGAGAGACATTTTCTCAGATTTTATCTTACTTAGGTGTTAAGATTGCACAAAATGGAAGTGAATGGGATCCAAAATACGATATTATCCCAGTTAAAGAATTAGGAAGACCTAGAATAGATGTAACAATAAATATATGTGGATTCTTCAGAGATATGTTTCCAAACCTAATAACAAGTCTTAATGAAATCTTTGAAAGACTTTGGAATCTAGATGAGGATGATAAAGAGAATTATTTTAAGAGAAATTCAAAAAGATTATATAAAAAACTTATTGATGAAGGATACGACGAAAAAGAGGCAGAGCAATTAGCTATCTCTAGGATATTTGGACCTAAAGAGGGCAGTTATGGTACAGGAATAACCGGAATAATTGAAACTAAAAATTGGGAAGAGGAAGAACAGCTAGGCAAGGTATATATAGATAATCTCCAGCATGTATATAATGGAAAAGTCCGCGGAAAAAAAGTAGAGGGACTCTATGAGGAAAATTTAAAAGCTGTAGAAATTATATCTCAGATAAGAAGCAATCATGAGTATGAAATTACAGATTTAGACCATTATTATGAGTACTTCGGCGGATTATCCAAGTCTGTGGAGATGGTAAAAGGTAAAAAGGCAAAAATGTATATAACAGATACAACTGGAGATAGGATTCTTAGTGAAAGTATAGAAAAGTCTATAGCAAGAGGTATAAGAACAAGAGTATTGAATCCTAAATGGATTGATGGAATGTTAGAGCATAAATATCACGGAGTTCAAAAAATTGCAGATAGATTTGAAAATATCATGGGTCTTGCAGCCACCACAAATAGTGTAGAAGAATGGATATATGATGATGTGTATAACTCCTATGTAGAGGATGAAGAACTTAGACAAAGGCTTGTTGAAAATAATCCTTATGCATACATGGATATATTGGAGCAGATGACTGAGTATTATAACAGGGGCTATTGGGATGCTGATAAAGAAAAGATAGATAAGATTAAAGAGTTATATTTGGAACTTGAAGGCAATATAGAAGAAAACTTATAAGGAGGTGTGAAAATATGGAAAGTCATAGATTAATATATCCTTTTACCGCCATAGTAGGTCAGGAAGATATGAAAAAAGCATTAATATTAAATATCATAAACCCTCGCCTAAATGGGGTTCTAATAAGAGGAGAAAAGGGTACAGCAAAGTCTACTGCAGTAAGAGCCTTGGTAGATATCCTTCCTATTAGAGAGCAAATAGCAGACTGTATTTTTTCCTGTGACCCCAGAGATAATAGAAATTGGTGTGAAACATGTAAAGATACTTATAAGAAAGAAAACGGAAAAATAAAAAACGAAAGGATGCGTGTAATTAACTTACCTGTTGGTGCAACTGAGGATAGGGTAGTTGGAACATTAGATATAGAGCATGCAATAAAAGAAGGAGAAAAGAAGTTTGAATCTGGAATTTTAGCAGAGGCTAATAGGAATATTTTATATGTAGATGAAGTAAATCTCCTAGATGACCATGTGGTGGATGTACTTTTAGATGCTGCTGCTATGGGAGTTAATTCAATTGAGAGAGAAGGAATATCTTATACTCACCCATCAAGGTTTGTGTTAATAGGAACTATGAATCCAGAGGAAGGGGATTTGCGTCCTCAGTTAATAGATAGATTTGGGCTAGTTGTAGATGTATATGGTGAAAGAGATACGAACTCGAGAGTTGAAGTGATTAAACGAAGACTTAGCTTTGAAAATAATCCTGAAAAGTTCGTAAAAGAATATGAAGAAGAGCAGAAAAAATTAGCAGAACAGATAGAAAATGCTAAAGAGCTACTGGATAAAGTAGTATATTCAGAGGAATATTTAAGGCTAGCGGCAGAAATAGCCATAAAAATAAGTGTAGATGGACATAGGGCAGATATAACGCTTATAAAAACAGCCGTAACCCATGCTGCTTATAGAGGACAAATAAAGGTAGATAAAGAGGACCTTTTTGTAGCAGCAAAACTGTCCCTTCCACATAGAATGAGAAGACAACCCTTTGAAGAAGGGGTTATTGATTTTGAACAGATCAATAATCTTATCGAAAAAGCAATATTGTAAATATAGAAAGGTTTGTGATTTAACTATGTTTGATAATTGTTTCCCTTTTTCAGCTGTACTGGGACAGGAAAGGATAAAAATGGCTTTAATACTAAATCTGATTAATCCCTATATAGGAGGAGTTCTTATAAGTGGTGAAAAGGGAACTGCTAAATCTACATTGATAAGAGGGCTCTCAGCTGTAGTTGATTATGTTGAGGTAGTGGAATTGCCGTTAAATGTTACTGAAGATAGACTTGTAGGAAGTATTGATATAAAAAAAGCCATAAGAGACGGGGAAAAGAAATTTGAAGAAGGAATCTTATATAAGGCTCATAAACAAATTCTATATGTGGATGAAATAAATTTATTAAGTGAACATATTGTAAACATACTTTTAGAGGTACTATCAACTGGTACTAATATAGTAGAAAGGGAGGGTATATCCTATAGCCACCCATCAGATTTCATATTAGTAGGCTCTATGAATCCAGAAGAGGGTATTTTAAGACCTCAATTATTGGACAAGTTTGGTTTATATGTGGAAGCTAAAGGAGAGACAGATATAGATAACAGAATAGAAATCATTAAAAGGTTTCTTGATTATGAAAGAAATCCATCGGAATTTTATTTGAAATGGGAGAAAGAAAATAGAGCAGTACAAAGCTTAATATATAGAGGAAGAACAATAATTAAAGATATTAAAGTAAAAGATGAAGACTACAACTTTGCTGTAGATTTATCTAGACAAGGAAATTGCTCAGGTAATAGAGCAGAGATAATATTAATTGAAACTGCTAAGGCTATTGCAGCATTTAATCAAAGATATTATGTAACTCAAGAAGATATCAGGGATGCAGCATCTTATGTATTGCCACATAGAATAAAAGAGCCTATAACAGTTGAAGAAATGGAAGAATTTTTAGATGAAAATATGATGGAAAACAACAATGCTAGAAAAGAAGATTATGAGGAATATAGAGATGACTATGATCCAAACAAAGGGTCACTTGAAGAAACTATAAATACAGGGACTAAAGAAGAGATATTAAAAGAAAGTATAGAGGATATAATACCGATTGCTCAAGATATTTCCATAAATATGGAATTTGGCAAAAAAAACAGTAACAAAGGATCGGGAAAAAGAAGTAAGGTAAAGACAGATAGCCATAAGGGAAGATATGTAAGATACAAGCTTCCTAAAGGAAAGGCTAATGATATAGCTTTTGATGCTACCTTTAGGATAGCTGCCTTTAATCAAAAAAATAGAAATAAAATGGAACTAACTGTATGCATAAAACCTCAAGATATAAGAGAGAAGGTTAGAGAAAAACATACGGGAGCTACAATTCTATTTGCAGTAGATGCAAGTGGTTCAATGGGTGCAAGAAGGCGAATGGGAGCTGTGAAAGGAGCAGTACTTTCATTATTGAAAGATGCCTATCAAAAGAGAGATAGTATTGGAATTATTGCTTTTAGAAAAGATAGGGCTGAAATATTATTAAATATTACTAGAAGTGTAGACTTAGCTGAGAAATGTCTTAGGAAACTACCTACAGGAGGAAAAACCCCCTTAGCAGCAGGGCTTTACACCTCCTATCAAATTCTTAAGGCAGATAAAATAAAAAATCCAGATTCCTTGCAATACCTTATTATAGTTTCTGATGGAAAGGCAAATGTTCCATTTAAAACAGAAAATCCTTTAGAAGATGCATTTATCTTAGGGGAAAAGATAAGAAATGAGGGAATTAAAACCATGGTAATTGATACCGAAAAAAATTATATTGAATATGGATTTGCAAAAGAACTGGCTAAGAAGATGAATGGCGAATATATAAAAATCAGTCAATTATCAAAGAATGATGTTGAGACAAGTGTAAAAAGCTTGCTTAATATAAACTAAGACTCAGTTCAGAGGGAGTTTTAACTTCAACTGAACGCTAAGTCGTGTTATCTAGGGGCTATGCAATTCTCATTTTTCACTTATAGAAGTGAAAGCGTGGAATTGTAAGCCATCAGATAAATTAATAACAAAAGGAGAGAAGTCATATGAAAAAGATAGTATCATTATTATTAGTACTTATGTTAACAATGGGAATGGTTGTAGGATGTACAGGGAAAGATAAAAAGGGAGAAGAGAACTTACCAGCAAATAATATTCAAGATGAGAATAATAATCAAGAAAAATCAAAGTTTGAAGAAAAAGATGGTATTTTAGTATATACAGATGTGGAGAATGGACCTTTTGAGGAATCAGGATTAAAAATATCAATTAAAAAAGGTGACGATGGTTATGTTGAATTTATAAAAACAGATTTAGAAGGAAATGAAACAGTAGATTATTATAAATTTGATTATTCAGCCAATAATGTAGAGAAATATTATTATGTTTCAGCAATGGGAACAGCATTTTATTATTATTATGATTTAGAAAAAAATGAATTGGATAAAGTAGAAGATGGGGATCATAATGATAATACTGAGAAAATGAAAAGTTCTGGTAGATGGGATAGTGCTGCTGAAAAAACAAAAGAAGAAGTAAGTATTCTCGAAGATTATTTTAAGGAACAATATAGTATAACAATAAAAGAAGCAGTTCTAGGAAAATAAACATATATAGATAAATGACAAATACCTTTAGTTTGTGTTAGATTTCAGACTAAAGGTATTTTCAGTATAAAATTTAGCATAAATTATATACTAACACAATTCATTGTTTTATGTTAAAATATAATGTGCAGGAAAGTAAAAATCTTGCCAACAGAACCGTCCCCCTGGCAATATTTTACAAAAGAGGAGAGAGTTAAGTGATAATTGAGCATTTTTTGGAAAAGATAATTCCTTATATTACTGGTTCCTTAGAGTCCATTGGGGTGTTCATCATCACAATAGCAGCATTAAGAGGAATTTTTCAATTTATTAAAAATGGATTTGATTTTAGAGATGATGATGTAGCTATTGATTTTGCCAAGGCGATGGCACTTAGTTTAGAGTTTAAGCTAGCAGCGGAAATTATAAAGACAGTAGTAATAAGAACAATAGATGAATTTATTATACTTGCGGCGGTAGCAATACTTAGAGTAGTACTGACATTTGTATTACATTGGGAGTTAAAGAGTGGAGCAAAGACTATAGAACATGCAGAGAAATAAAATTATAAAATTTTATATTATCTAGAGAGAAACATTAACAGCTGGGGGGATATTATGATTAGACCAATTATTATAGATTGCGATCCAGGATTAGATGACTCAATAGCATTGATAGCTGCTCATAAAGTACAGGATACAGAAGTAGTTGGAATAACAACTGTAGCTGGAAATGCTAGTTTAGAAAATACTAGCAAAAATGCATTAAATTTATTACATACAATAGGATGGGAGTTACCAGTTATAATTGGATCAGAACATCCTTTAATTAGAGAGCGGAATTTATCAAATAAAAAAACTGGTATAGGAGAGGTAGTATTACAAGAATCTAATAGAGAATTTTATAAAATAGATGTAACGGATTTTATATATGAAGAAGCTAAAAAGTATGACGGCAACCTAGAGATTCTTGCTTTAGCTCCCATGACCAATATTGCAAAAACACTAATAAGATATCCAGATATAAAACCATTGATTAAGTCTATAACTTTTATGGGTGGAACAACTAGGGCAGGTAATATCACACCATCAGCCGAATTTAATATGTATATAGATCCTCATGCAGTAGATATAGTGTTTAAATCTGGAATACCACTTACTATGGTAGGATTGGATGTAACTAAAAAAGCGTATTTGCAATTAGAAGATATAGATTACTTTAAATCATTTAACAATCCCCATAGTCAATTAATTGCTGAATTTCTTATGGCTATACATAATAGAGAATGTCTATGTGGAGAAAAGGCTATTGAAATCCATGATGCAGTAGCTCTTGCAGTCATGGTTCTGCCGGAACTAGCGAAAAAGAAAAAATTCGGTGTATCAATAGAAATAAACAATAAACAAAGCTTAGGCATGTTGTTATTGGATTATAGGAATATTTCTGATGAAGAAAAGAATATAGATATAGCAATAGATATAGATGTTGATAAGTTTAAAAATTGGTTAAAAGGGTTGAATTGTTAAAAATTGACCCTAAAATCAAAAAACTTAATACAATTAATAATATATTTGATATAATATTATTGTACTATATTTGATAGGAGGGATTCCATGAAAAAGCTTTTAACAGGTAATGAAGCTATTGCAAGAGGAGCTTATGAAGCAGGATGTTTAGTGGCAGCAGCGTATCCAGGTACACCAAGCACTGAAATTCTTGAAAACATCTCACAGTACGAAGAAATATATTCAGAATGGTCCACCAATGAAAAGGTTGCTTTAGAGGTTGGAGCAGGGGCATCCATAGCAGGAGCTAGATCCTTAGTTGCAATGAAACATGTAGGGTTAAACGTGGCAGCAGACCCATTATTTACCATTGCATATGAAGGAGTAAATGGAGGACTTATAGTAATCACTGCTGATGAGCCAGGTATGCATAGTTCACAGAATGAACAAGACAATAGACTATTTGCACCTCATGCAAAAGTAGCTATGGTAGAACCATCAGATAGTCAAGAATGTAAAGATTTTATAAAACATGCTTTTGAAATATCCGAAACTTATGATACTCCAGTGTTATTTAAAGTAACTACTAGGGTTTGTCATAGTAAGGGTGTAGTAGAATTAGGAGAAAGAGTCCCAGTAGGGATAAAGGAGTATGTGAAGGACCCTAAGAAATACATAATGGTACCAGCAAATTCCAAGGCAAAACATATAGAAATGGAAGCAGATAGAATTCCAAAGCTTAGGGAATACTCAAATAATAGTCCATTAAATAAAATCGAATGGAACGATAGAAAAATAGGTATTATAACATCCGGTGCATCATATCTTCATGCAAAGGAAGTATTTGGAGATACGGTTTCTTACTTAAAGGTAGGATTTAGTTGGCCACTACCAGATAAATTATTTAAAGAGTTTAGTGATGGTGTGGACAAACTATATGTAATAGAAGAAAATGAACCTTATATGGAACAATTTATTAAGGCTATGGGAATAGAATGTATTGGAAAAGAAATATTCTCAGTATGTGGAGAAATAAACCCACAAATTATAAGGGAAGTAATGTTAGGTGAAAAAGTAGAAGTTGAACATAAATTAGATTTGGAAGTATCCTCAAGACCACCAGCACTATGTGCAGGATGTCCACATAGAGGTATATTCTATGCATTATCTAAACATAAAAATAAGGTAGTGGTTACATCCGATATAGGCTGCTATACCTTAGGAGCTATGCCGCCACTGGGTATGGGAGATACAGTAATATGTATGGGTGCTGGAATCACTGCAGGTATTGGTTTTGATAAGGTTAACCAAATGGCAGATAGAGGAAAGAAAGTATTTGGTTTTGTAGGAGATTCTACATTCTTCCATTCTGGAATGACAGGGTTAGTTAATGCAGTATATAATAAGAGTAATATGGTTGTTGTAATTCTTGATAATAGAATCACTGCCATGACAGGACATCAGGAAAATCCAGGTACAGGAAAGAATATATCTGGCGTAGAATCACCAATGATCGATATAGAAGGCTTAGTAAAAGCAATAGGAGTAAAGGAAGAAAATATAAGAGTTATAGATCCATATAATATGGATGCAAATACAAATGCAGTAAAGGATGCATTGGAAGCTACAGAGCCATTTGTAATCATTACAAAGCAACCTTGCGCACTTATTAAAGATGTACAAAAAAGAAGAGCAAATTTATATTGTCAAGTAAATCAAGAAAAATGTAGAAAATGTAAGACCTGTTTAAGAATAGGCTGTCCAGCTATATCTATGAAGGATAATGTAGTTAGTATGGATACTGCAATGTGTAATGGCTGTACAGTATGTCTACAAGTATGTCCATTTAAGGCTATAGAATCTTTTGGGGAAGAGGTGATTTAATTGACTAAATCTTTACTTTTAGTAGGTGTAGGAGGGCAAGGTACTATTTTAGTATCTAAAATATTATCAGAAGGACTCTTAGAAGAAGGCTATGATGTAAAAATGTCAGAAATCCATGGTATGGCTCAAAGAGGTGGTAGCGTTACTACTCAAATTAGATTTGGAGATAAGGTATATTCACCAACTATAAATCTAGGAGAAGCAGATGTACTAGTATCCTTCGAAAAACTAGAAGCAGCAAGATACGTACCTCAATTAAAGAAAGATGGAACATTAATAGTTAACGAAGAAGAAATGTGGCCATTACCAGTATTAGCGGGATTTGAAAAATATCCTGAAGGGATAATGGAA
Organism: Tissierella carlieri; assembly: GCF_018917285.1. Taxonomy (NCBI): domain Bacteria; kingdom Bacillati; phylum Bacillota; class Tissierellia; order Tissierellales; family Tissierellaceae; genus Tissierella; species Tissierella carlieri. The sequence goes on from NZ_JAHLOH010000047.1 coordinate 27,749, forward strand.
GAACTAAAATCTAAAATAAATAATGTGATATCTATAAATGCAAGAAGTATAGCTGAGGAACTTGGTGAGCCAAGATCTCAAAATATTGTAATGTTAGGTCTTATAGTTAAAGCATTAGGCTTAGAAAATATAGATTGGAAGAGTAAAATCAAGAAGTTTCTTCCAGAAAGAGTACATGAAGTAAATATTAAAGCATTTGAAAGAGGAATAAATTCATAAAAATAGTGGATACACCTATATAGGTGTATCCACTATTTTTATGGAATAAAATTTATTAAATATTTGTAACAAATATTTAAATATGAGAAAAACGAAGAATAAGATAGAGAATCAAAGATAAATAAAGAGAAATTTATTATTGATAGTCAATATATTATTTATTTTCACTCCTATGGGTCATAGGAGACATTATTTGAGTTTACATAAGATATAGGAGGAGTATAATAGTTTAGTCAAGGAGTGATGAGTTATGGATGAAATTATCAACAAGATAATAAACATTGATAAGGAAACTGTAAGGATGAAGCTAAAGACTGAAGAGATTATAGGGGATAAGGAAAAGGAATTAAAAGAAACTCTTCAGGAATTAGAAAAAAAATATGTGGAAGAAGGTAGATTAGAAGGGGAAAAAACTTACAATGAAATCATAAGAAATGGAGAATTAGAAATCGAAAGGTTGAAATCTCAGGATGTTGAAACCTTAGAAAGAATAGATAAGGTATATAAGGGAAGTAAGGATAAATTAATAGAGGGCCTATGGAATAGTTTATTTAGAGGCAAAGAATAGAGGTAGAATCATGAGCAATGAAAGAAGATTTGCAGCTATAAACACTAAAATAAGGGTTTTACGATCAAAATCATTAGATAGAAAAGATTATATAAATCTGATAGAAAAGAAAAACGTAAAAGAACAAATTGCCTATCTGAAAGAGAATACTATCTATAAGGAAGAATTAAGTAAAATAGAGGAATTAGATAATATTCAACAAGTGGAAATAGAGCTAGAGCGTCACTTAATAAACCAATTTGAAAAAATAATAAGATATTTTACTGACGGCTATAGAAAACTATTCAGAGCTTTAATGTTAAGGTATGAGATTGAAGACCTAAAACTATATCTAAGAGCATTAGAGAGAAAAGAGGACCTTAATAAAATAGAAGGCTTAAGCTTACTAAAGGAAAAATATTATAGTTTTAATCTAAAAAAATTGAAATCTTCTCATAGTATAGAAGAGTTTATCGAAAACTTGAAGGGAACTATTTACTATGATGCCTTAAACACTTACAAAGAAGAAGAACATGCAAAGATTATATTTTATATGGAGATGAATTTAGATAGACTATATTTTAATTCTTTAAAATCTGAATCTAAGAATCTAAAGAAGGAAGATAGAATAATATTCGAAAAAATCCTTGGAATAAACGAAGATTTATTAAATATTGAGTGGATTTATAGAGGTATTAAATTCTATAACTTACTTCCAGAGGAGTTAATAAACTTTACATTACCCCATGGATATGAATTTAATTATAAGAAATTAAAAAAAATGTGTTACTCAACAGAGGAAGAATTAAAAGAAATAGTATTAGAGACAGAGTATGATTTCTTATTTGATACTGAAAAAGATGTAGATTTATACATGGAAAGAAGAATTCAAAGATATTTGTATTATAGATTTTTAAATGCCTTTAAAAAAGCAAAATTAGATATAACTTTATCCATTGCTTATATTCATCTTTTAGAGTATGAAATAAGAGATATTATTTCTATGTTGGAAGCTAAAAAATATGGATTAACTTTACAAGAAACAAAAAATTACTTAGTAAGGAAAGTCGAAGGAAGTGATGAGTAATGTCTGTTGAAAAGATGACCATGATGAATGTCATCGGGAATATTTCAGATGTAGATAATGTGTTAAAAGATATAATTCTATCAGGTAAAGTAGATTTAGTATCTGCATTATCACAAATAGAAGATAATAGTTTCGTTTTTAATGTAAAGGATGAAAATCTAGAGAAAGTTATAGATTTAAACTATATTACATCCTTTTCAAAGGATAAAAACTATGAAGAACTTCTTAAAAAAGGGGAAGAATTAGAATCAATTTTAAATATGAAATCTAATTATATGGAATCTAATCTAAAGGTGGATATAGATATACTCAAGGCATCTGATGAATTGAGCAGTATATATGAAGAAGTAAAGATACCTAGTGAAGAGTTAGAGAAAGCTCAAGAAGAACTAGGAGAAATTGAAGATTTCTATAAAAGTTTTTCTAATATTAGAGATATCAATATTCCCATAGAGAATCTAAGGGGGCTTTCACATTTTGATTTTAGATTTGGAATCTTATCTAAAGAAGATAGAATAAAGCTTAAGAAAAACTATGAGAATATCCTAGCGATTATCCTTCATACTGGAACTGGAAAGGAAGGAGAAGTTTATTTAACTATATATCCTTCAAACATAAGAGAAGAAATGAATAGAATTCTAAGATCCTTGAATTTCAAAGAAATCCAAGTTCCAGAGGAGTACAAGGGAACTCCAATAGAGATGGTTAAGTACCTAAAGGCTAAGAAAGAAAAATTACAAAAAGATATAGATGCCTTAGAAAGAAAATTATCTAATTTAAGAGAAATTCATCAAGATGCAATTATATCAGCAGTGAATCAATTAAAAACAAAGGAAAAAATAGAAGATATTAAAGAAGAATTAGCTAGATCTAATAAGTTCTTCTATCTTTCAGGATGGGTGTCTAAGAAGGATAAAGAAAAGCTTGGAGAAATCCTAAAAGGATATAAGGATATGCTAGTGATGTTTAAGGATGAAACAGACCTTACGCCTCCTACTAAACTTAGAAATATCTGGCTTTTTAAACCCTTTGAATCTTTAGTTAAGATGTATGGAATGCCATCTTATAACGAACTAGACCCTACTCCATTTTTGTCTCTTTCCTATATGTTTTTATTTGGAGCTATGTTTGGTGATTTGGGGCAAGGATTTATATTACTTTTAGGAGGAATGCTCCTAGGTCGTAAAAACAAAATGTTTGGTGGATTATTAGGGCGTCTAGGACTTAGTTCCATGGTATTTGGAACTTTATACGGGGCAGTATTTGGCATAGAAACTATTTTGCCAGCACTTTTAATTAAGCCCTTTGAAAATATTAATACCGTTTTAGTATCAGCTATATTTATAGGTATAGCACTTATACTTATATCCTATATCTATGGAATGATAAATAGTGTCAAAAGAAAAGACATGGAAGATGGATTATTTGGAAAAGAAGGCTTAGCAGGATTTTTATTTTATTTATGCTTGCTTATTTTAATAGGTGGAAATCTTTTAAAGAAACCTATACTCTCTATGGAGGTAGGTGTAGTAATTATTATACTATGTATAGCTGTCATGGTATTTAAACAACCATTGACTCACTTAATAAAGGGTAAACGTCCTCTTCACGGTGAAGATATTACTGGATACTATATAGAATCTGTATTTTCTATTATAGAGACTTTACTCAGTATGCTAAGTGGTACAGTATCTTTCATTAGGGTAGGAGCCTTTGCTTTAACTCATGTTGGCTTATTTATAGCCTTTGAGACCATAGGTCATATGATAGGAACTACGGCAGGTAATATCATAGTACTGATTATAGGTAACATTGTAATCATAGGTATGGAGGGACTTATAGTATTTATTCAAGGTCTAAGACTTCAATATTATGAGCTATTCAGCAGATATTACAAGGGTGAAGGCAGGGAATTTAAACCTGTAAATATTAAATAATTAGGAGGAATTGAAATGCAATTTATATTAGTATCAACAACTTTAATGGTTTTATTAACTATAGGAACTGGAATTTTTATGATTTACAAGAATGTAGAAGGTAATAGAAAAACTCTTAAAAAGATTTTGAGAACAAATCTATATGTGTTTTTACCAATACTTGTTGCAGCTATAATTACTTTAGTACCAGGAGCAATCAATGCTGAAACTACTGGTCCAGCAGCACCATCAGGACTTGGATTTCTTGCAGCAGCATTGTCAACAGGTTTAGCAACTGTAGGTGCTGGATATGCAGTTGCCGTAGTAGGTTCTTCAGCTCTTGGAGCTGTTTCTGAAGACTCAAGCATATTAGGTAAGACTTTAATATTCGTAGGTCTTGCAGAAGGTATTGCCATCTATGGTCTTATAGTATCTATTCTAATCCTAGGAAGGTTATAATATGAAATCCTTTTTAATCAGCCATAATAAGGATACAATCATAGGCCTAAGGTTGGCAGGAATAGAAGGGATTTTAGCAGAGACAAAGGAAGAAGTTGAATTCTATTTTTCTAAGGCCGTTGAAGATCCTAATATTGGGATTATCATCATAACAGAAAAAATATTTGAAGAGATGAAGGAAAAGGTATTAGAGCTTAAGAGAAGTGGAAACTCCCAGCTTATAGCTACTATTCCAGATAGAACTGGCCTAAGGGATAAAAACTTTATAATGAGATATATAAAAGAATCCATAGGTATAAAAATTTAGGTGGTGATTCGATGATTACTCTTGATGATAAACTAGATATTTTCTATAAGGTAGTATTTAAAGAAGAAGAGGAAAAATGTAAAAAAGCATTAGAAGAATTAGAAGAGAAAAACAGATCCATATTAGAAGAGAAAAAAATAGAACTGACAAAGAGAAAGGAAGAAATAATAAACAGAAGAAGAATCCTAGCAGAAACTCAAAAAAATGAGATACTTTCTAAGGCTACTCAAGAAAACAGAGGAAAAATTCTTGAAAAAAGGGAAGAGATTTTAAGGGATTTGATTTCTTCTTTAGAAGATAGAGCCAGAGAATTTGTATTATCTCATGATTATAATGATTATGTTCTTAGCAAAATTGAAGATTTAATTAGAGAAATAGATGAAAAAGAGATAATAATTGGATTGAAGGAAAAAGATAAAGTAAATCTAGAAGATTCGATTCTCAAGTTAGGTAAAGAGAATAATAAAGACATATCCTTTAATATTGTTGTGTCAGATATAATTGGAGGATTTATATTGTCAGATAAAGATATGAGTTATAATCTAGACAATAGCTTTAAGACTATTATTGAAGAAAATAGATACCTAATAGGTAAGAGATTATATTCATCTCTAGAAAAGACAGGTGGTTTAAATGGATAATTTAACAGGAAAAATAGCTATGATAAATGGTCCAGTAATACTTGGAGAGAACATGACTGGATTTAAGATGAGAGAAATGGTATTAGTAGGAGAAAAGAAGCTAATCGGTGAAATCATATCCATAGATGGTGATAGTGGTACAGTGCAGGTATATGAAGAAACAGAGGGCCTAAAAAGAGGAGAAGTAATAGTATCAACTGGTAAGCCACTTTCTCTAAAGCTAGGACCAGGTATGCTTGGTAATATGTTTGATGGTATTCAAAGACCACTTAAGAAAATAAGAGATGACTTTGGCAGCTTTATCCCAGAAGGTATAGGACTTATATCAATAGATGAAGAAAAACTTTGGGAAGTAAACTTAAATGTAAATCTTGGGGACTATCTGAGAGAAGGAGAAATATTTGGAACTGTACAAGAAACTTCTTTGATTACTCACAAGCTTTTAGTTCCTGTAGGATTAGAGGGTAAAGTCCTTAAGGTAGTCAAAAATGGAAGATACAATATTGAAGAAAAGTTGGTTGAAATAGAAGATAATAGAGGAAATAGACATTTCCTTAAAATGTATCAAGAATGGCCCGTTAGAATTTCGAGACCTGCTAAAGAGAGATTGCCTATAGATAAGCTATTGGTTACAGGACAAAGAGTATTAGATATATTTTTTCCTATAGCTAAGGGCGGAACAGCAGCAATACCTGGTGGCTTTGGTACGGGAAAGACTATGACTCAGCACCAATTGGCAAAATGGTCAGATGCAGATATTATCGTTTATATTGGCTGTGGTGAAAGAGGAAACGAAATGACAGAGGTACTAGAGGATTTTCCAGAACTTATAGATCCTAAGACAGGCAAACCTATAATGGAAAGAACTGTTCTTATAGCTAATACATCTAATATGCCTGTAGCTGCAAGGGAAGCCAGCATATATACAGGAATTACCATGGCAGAGTATTTTAGAGATATGGGATACCATGTGGCTATAATGGCAGACTCTACTTCTCGTTGGGCAGAAGCCCTGAGAGAGATATCAGGAAGGTTGGAAGAAATGCCTGCTGAGGAAGGATATCCAGCATATCTACCTTCAAGACTTGCTCAATTCTACGAAAGGGCAGGATATGTAAGCACTCTATCTGGAAAAGAAGGTTCTGTAACTATAATAGGAGCAGTTTCTCCGGCAGGAGGAGATTTCTCTGAGCCAGTTACGGAAAATACTAAGAGATTTGTCAATGTATTCTTAGGATTAGATAGAGAATTAGCGTATTCAAGACATTATCCAGCTATTAATTGGTTAAATAGTTATAGTGGATATATGGAAATGTTAAAGACCTACTATGAAATGGAACTAAATGAAGAAGTAGGAGAGCTTCGTGGAAAGATGCTAAGACTTTTATTTGAGGAAAGCAGGCTTCTTGAAATAGTTCTTTTAGTTGGAGAAGATGTTTTACCAGATGATCAAAGATTGATTCTAGAGATTGCTAGGGTAATTAAAATAGGATTTTTACAACAAAATGCTTTCCATAAAGAAGATACTTATGTACCTTTAAGAAAGCAGCTAGAAATGTTAAAGACTATAGATTTACTATATGAAAGAGGTCTACAAGCCATAAAGAAAGATATCCCAATTTCTCAGGTTAGAAACGGAGAACTTTATGGTGAGATCATAAAGATGAAATATTCTATACCCAACGAAGATATAGATAAAATAGAAGAGCTTAAAAATATGATAAACGATTTTTATAATAAATTAGAATTAGACTATTCTAAATAGTAGGTGATGAAGTGAAAAAGGAATATTTAGTATTAGATAAAGTTGAAGGAGCTCTTATAGAGCTATCAAAGGTTCATGCAGTTGGATATGGAGAAATAGTACAGGTAGAAAACAATTTAGGCGAAAAGAAACTAGGCAGAGTTATTAAAATAGATGGAGACAAAGTAGTAGTGCAGGTTTTTGGTTCTACCTTAGGTCATTCAGTGGAGAATACTAAGGTAAGCTTTGAAGGAAGACCCTTTGAAATTCCATTATCTAAGGATATACTAGGAAGAACTTTCAATGGTGTAGGTATGCCTATAGATAATGGTGGAGATATATATGCTGATAAGTTCTATAATGTAAATGGTAGACCTATAAACCCAGTTTCCAGAGAATATCCAAGGGACTATATTCAAACAGGGATATCGTCTATAGATGGGCTTATAACCTTAATCAGAGGACAAAAGTTACCTATATTTTCAGGCTCAGGTTTACCTCATAATGAACTAGCTGCTCAAATAGTTAGGCAGGCAAAGATTAAGGTAAAGGGAGAGGAAAGAGATAATTTCTCCATAGTCTTTGCAGCAATAGGTGTAAAACATGATGAGGCATTTTTCTTTAAAGAAGCCTTTAAAAAAGCAGGAGTTCAGAATAAGGTAGTTATGTATATTAACTATGCAGATGACCCTATAATGGAAAGAATAATAGCACCAAGAGCTGCTCTTACAGCAGCAGAATATCTGGCATTCGAAGAAAATCAACACGTATTAGTTATAATGACAGATATAACTAGTTACGGTGAAGCACTTAGAGAAGTTTCATCTTTGAGAGAAGAAGTACCTAGTAGAAGGGGCTATCCAGGATACCTTTATTCTGACTTAGCATCTCTTTATGAAAGGGCAGGTATGTTAAAGGATAGAGAAGGCTCTGTAACACTAATACCAATACTCACAATGCCAAATGATGATATAACTCACCCTATACCAGATTTAACTGGATATATAACAGAGGGACAGATTGTATTGTCAAGGGAATTACATCAAAAAAATATCTATCCTCCTATAAATGTACTTCCTTCACTATCAAGACTTATGAAGGATGGTATAGGTGAAGGATATACAAGGGAAGATCATCCAGATGTATCTAATCAATTGTTCTCTGCCTACTCCAAGGTTCAAGAAGTTAGAGCATTGGCACAAATAGTTGGAGAAGACGATTTATCTGATAAGGATAAGAAATACATGAAATTTGGAGAAGCCTTTGAAGAAAACTTTGTTACCCAAAGCTACGTGGAAAACAGAGATATAGAGAATACATTGGAGCTATCTTGGAAAACTCTTTCCTTATTACCTCAAGAAGAATTAGATAGATTGAAACCAGCCTTAATAGAAAGGTATATGAAATAAGGTGATTAAATGGCAGTATATAAATTGACGCCTACAAAGGCAAACTTGATAAAATCCAAGAATTCCCTCCAGTTTGCAAAAAAAGGCTATGAGCTATTAGATAGAAAGAGAACAGTTCTCATAAGAGAAATGATGTCTCTAATAGATAAAGCAAGTGAATTACAAGAAAGAATAGATACTGAATTTAAAGAGGCCTATGAGGCTCTAAAATTAGCTAATATAACCATGGGTACTGAATCTGTAGAGGAGATAGCAGGTTCCATTGAGAAAGAAGGAGAATTTAATATATTATTTAAATCTGTAATGGGAGTAGAAGTTCCCATGATAAAGAGGGAAGATACTAAGCTTACAACGGAATATGGATTTTTCAGAACAAATCCAGCTTTTGACAAAGCAGTATTAAACTTTTCAGATATAAGAAAACTTATTTACGATTTAGCAGAAATAGAAAATTCAGTATATAAATTAGCAATGGAAATAAAAAAGACTCAAAAAAGAGCTAACGCTCTAGATAAAATCCAAATCCCTAAATATACTACAACTATTAAGTATATTGAAGAAGTATTAGAAGAAAAGGAAAGGGAGGACTTCTTTAGACTTAAGAGGGTTAAAGGGAAATAAAGAATTATAAATAAAAGGTTTAACAGCCTTCTGAAAGTGCTCATATGAGCACTTTACTTTTTTAGTTTCTTTATAAGCCATTTAAATAAATATACACTATTATATGCCAATGTAAAGACTACTATTGAAAACCAGTCAATTTCATAAAAGCTCTTTTTGAATATTAAAGAAAGAAGTATATAACCTATAATAACTATTAGTGAGTGTATAATTGCTTCTTTTATTGTAATCACCCCTGAGGATTATATTTTGTATACTCTCTAGAAGCCTAAGAGTTTAAATTAGCTTTACCTTATTACTTATATTCAAATATCATTCTTTATTTATAATTATTATAATAAATCAAACTAAAAATAGTTGAAATTTAGATTAAGTGGTCGTTTCTTGGACTGAGTGGTTATTCAAATGAAGAATAATAGTAACTGAGTATTCCTTATCATCTTTCTTTATATCTATATAACCATCATATTTATCTACAATATCTTTTATTATACTAAGGCCATATCCAGAGGAGATATACTGCTTTTTATTAAAGTATATTTTTTTAGTGGAATTATCTTTAGCCGGATTATAACTATTTTTAATCTTATAACATAAGAAATTTTCATCAGGATATAGCTCTATATAGATATATCTATTTTTTTCATTACAATTTAGACAAGCCTCTATTGCATTGTCTATGGTATTAAACAATATAGAGCTTAAGTCCATATCATCGATACTTACTTTAGGAGGAGCTATTGCCTTTATATCAAAATCTATACCCTGCATAATACCTTCTGCATATTTATCATTTAATACTATATCTATTAATTTATTTCCGGTATTTATTGTATTAGGAATTGACTTAAGTTTATCTTTTATTGAATTAATATATTCAATATGAGTATCATTTTCCATCTTATTCATTTCTTCCAAGACTTTAACATGATTTCCCATATCATGCCATATCTTAGATAAAGTATCATTTCTTAATTCAGCATTAGCTATAAACTTTTCATATGATTTATTATAAATTCTTTTATTAGTCTCTTTCTGTAAATTGATATAAAAATCATTTGCATTGAAATACATTGTCAAAGAGCCTAGGCTAATGAATAATGTCAATAGACATATAATAAATAAGATGAATATAATACTTTTTGAAGATAAATCCAAACTAGCATAAAATATTAAGAGCATTGAAACCGTAGATAAAAATAATATTGATATAATTATGTAGTTTAAAATCTTTGGAAGAATAATCTTTGTGTTTAAAAATTTTCTATTAATTAGTGTAGAGATTAGTATATATAAGAATTTACTAATTATTGCTAAAAAGAAGTAAGTATATTTTAATTGTAAGTTTTCTACAGATTTATCTAAAATCCTTGAGGCTAATAAAGTAACTAATAGTTCAGATATAATGAGTATAAAATAATACATTACAATGATTAATATTAGTTGATAAGATTTAAGATCATATAAGAGAGTTGTTAAAGATAATAGTAATATAGCTATGACAATTATTTTAATATATGGAGTTATTTCAAATTGAGTCAACAAAGATGCAACAATAGATACTATAACAATTACAATAGTATCAATAAGTTTATAATTCTTCTTGTAATTTCTAAATTTAGACAATATGCTTATAAAAAGTATTCCATCCATTATAGAAAACAAAAAGCTTAGTGTAATATCAAGATTTTTCATGATTACCCCTCTCTTTTAGATGAAATGTATCTATAGAATTCCTTTTTAAAATCATTGAATCTTCTTCTTGCAATATATAGAGTATCATCATTAGAAAGTATGATCTTATCATCTATAAGATCTTTTATATGGTTAAGATTAATCATAATTCCCCTATATATTTCATAAAAATTTTTTTCTGTTAGATTATAAGGCATATCCTTTAAAGAACGATAATTCGAAATATGAGTATTATCTGTAGTATGTATAATCACACGTCTGTCTAACACTTCAAAATATATGATATCATAGAGCTTGAGATAAATATTATTATCTCCTATAGGAAATGAGTATTTTTGGGTTAAATATTCCAACTTTTTAATCAATGAATCAAGGATTAAATCTACTTCTTTATGGAAATGACTTTTTCTAATAAAATGAAATATTGTTAAGTCTAAAGCTTCATATACTTTTTCATTTAAATATGTGATGAATATAAATATGATACTTTCATCTAGTTTCCTAATTTTTCGTGCTGTTTCTATTCCACTTAACCCTGGTAACTCTATATCGAAGAAAATGATATCATATTTCTCCTTATAATTTAACATATTATCAAGAATATCTTCTCCTGAGTAAAAGCAGCCTATATGGCATTTTATATTATAGTGAAAAAATTTTCTTTGAATAATTGATTCTAACTCCAATGAAAAATCTCTATTATCCTCACAAATGGCAATTCTGAACATAGGTATCCCCCCTAAATAATCGTTCAGTCCAAAAAAAGACCACTTACTCCAAATTCAAACTATTCCAAATTTTATCTGTTATAATTATTATAAAGGAAAGAGGTTAGGATTGAAAGTGGCAGGTCAATTTATTAGAAGTTGTATTTTGCAGTCTACAATGGATAAAGATGAGATTGAAGTAATCTCTTATGGAATTAAAATAATAGAAACTAGCATTCTAACATCTTTAGTTATAATTTTAATTGGAATGATTATGGGACAAACTGTATCTGCCATTATCTATTTAAGTGTATTGATTTTATTTAGGAGAAATATAAGTGGATATCATAGTAAGACATACTTGGAATGCTTACTTATCACAAATTTAAATTTCATAATAATATTTCTAGAAAAATGATTGTAGCAGGATTTAAAAGAAATTATAGAGATGATATTTATTCTATAATAAAAACATATATTGCTAAACCTACAGTACATAAAAATAGAATTGTAAAGGATGAGATTATAAATGAGGGTAATATAAAAAGGCACAAGTGGTTAAGTATTATTTTAGCTTTAGCAACAATATGTCATATACTAACAGTATTAGGTTTATTAAATGAAATTAATTACTTCTTTGCCATTAGCAGTTTTTTAATGGTAATGGTATTAAGTATTAATAATAAAACTAGAGAGGAGGAAGAGAGGTGAAGTGAAGAAGGTTTTAACTAGGGGGATAGAGGAGGAAATAAGTAAGATAGCAAAGAAAATTGAAGAGTAATCATCAAGTACGGTTTCTACATTTTGTATTATGAGACTAAGGCACCGAAGACGTTCCTTTAAAGTGATCAATATATCAACTATACTTCTTGGTTAATATCTTTCTAAGATAAACACATAATATAAATATAAAGCTTTACTTTTTATCAAGATTAGGTATTTGAAAAAGTATTTTATCTGTTTGTTAATCAAATTGTATAATTAAAGGAGGTTTTATTCTTGAAAAGAATAAAAATGTTAAGTATACTATCAGCAATATTAATTTTAATACCAACTATTGGAGTTGCGACAGAGTATGAGGAAAAGGAATTAACATTATTAGATAGATTAATGCATGAGCCAGCTTATTCAGTTTTAGAAATTGATGATCAAAACAATTTTAACACAAAGAATATTAAAACTATATCAATTAAAGAAACTAGAAAATTATCCGATGAAGAATTATATAAGATTGCTGAAAACAATTTGAGAGAAGTAATACTACAGCAAAAAAATGGTGCTAGGATAGTTTGGAATGACAATATCTTAGAAAGTAAGATAAAAGAAGAATTTCCACATGTTTATGCAGAAATTAAATCAAATAATTTAATTAAAAAAGAATTCAAAATAGAAGAGCTGGAGTCCGCTAGTTTAAGTGGTTCAAAAACACAATCATTCACTCATACCGTATACTCATATTTAGGACTTAGGCTGTTTTCCATAACATTACAAGCTACATGGTCATGGGAGGTCGCTAGAGTTTACAATGTCAGAAATATTAGAACTAGCGGAGAATCACATGATGTTTTATGGTCATATGCAAAAACAGTGTTTAGTAGAGGATATTATAGAACAGAACCGTGGGGAGAAGAAGTTTATGCACATGATTTTCAAGCTCATTTTAAAAGATCTACATTAGGGGGTGCCAATGCATATCCTGAAATAGGAGTAGAATTATATCCTGGAACTGCCAGTATAGTATTTACAGATGATGGAATTTAAAAACAAATAGAATATTCTGATATGATCCTGTTGTGAAAGATGGTTAAAGTAATAAAAGCTTTAGACTGAACTTGATTAGGTAGACTTGATAAATAGTCTACCTAATCAAGTTCAGTTTTTCATATTCTCAATGAGATAAATATCCAAGATTAGAATGCCTTCTCCTTCTATTAAAAAATAATTCTATATATTCAAATATAGCCTTTTACCTTCTTCTCGTATAGTAAGAACTTTGTTATCGTCCATCATTTCTGTCTCTAATGATTTATTGAAGGGTTCTATAATGGCATTATCATGAAGATTACTAGTATTGCTCATACTGGAGATGATACCACGTTTTCCAATCTTAGCCTGATATTTTTTACTAATAAATTAAGACAATCTATCTGTATGTATAATAAGACCTGCATTAGTTGACTCATTCCATAGAGCTGATCCTAAGGTATATATAACTAATGACTCTCTCATGTTTTTATTCATTAGCCTACAACTTTACTAGTATATACATACATATAAGCCATAAGATATAGAGAGCCTTCTTTAGTAGGAATATATGTTATATCATCAGCCCATGTTTCCATAGTGATAGGGGATTTCAACGCACACCAAAAGCATTTAAAAAGAAACTGGATGATGTAAGAATGATACAAAACATGTTTAGGATATCAAAATGTGTAGATAATGATCCGAATGAAGAATTCTGGAGGATATTGAAATCTGAACTGTATTGCCTTAAGAAATTTAACTCACATGACGAACTAGAACAAGTAACCATCAATTATATAGATTATTACAATAGTCATAGATATCAAAAACTACTGAACTGTATGATACTTTTGGAATACAGAGAATACTTGAAAATTATAGCTATATAGAAATATCGTCAACCATAAGATATGATTTGCTACATAAGACTTGAGTTTGTAAAAAAATTGTGTAATCAATACATATTCTTCTTGGTTAATAATTGGAAGAGACAAATAATCAATTAAATTATAAGGTAGAGTAATTTAATGTTGAAAATTTCTAAGGAAGAATTAGAAGTAGAAATGGTGAATTCGAATTCAAAAGAGTATCAAAACATCAAAGAAATATCAACGCTATTGTCACTACTTGGTATGTTGTAGGAATGGCTACTAGGGATATATCTGAATAGATAAAAAGATATATGATGATATATCAACTAAGGCTATATCTAATATAACAAATAGGATTATCCCGATTGTTACAGAATGGCAGAACAGACCTATTCAGAGTATCCACTTATTTGTTTTCATAGATACAAGGTATGTGGAGATAAACAAATTGTAGTAAAGGCGGCTTATGGGATATCGGATGTAAGCATAGATAAAGAAAAATAAGTTCTTGGGATATAGATTAGATCAAATGAAAATAGCAAATTTTTACTATTAGTATTAAATGACTTAAAAGATAAAAGCGCTTAAGATGTATTGGTATTCTATGTACAAATATTTAATAGGCCCAAAGAAGCAATAGACATAGCATACCCATTTGTTAAGATAAAAAGATTTATAATTTACCAAACGGGAGTAAGTATGAAATATATCTCATACAAGGATAGGAAGTAATCTGTAGCTAACTTGAATAAGGTATGACGAGCTTTAAATGAAATTGAAAAGCATATTAAAACTTGTAGAATATAGGGGAGAGGTGGAAAATAAATATTCTAATGTAATTAATGATTGGGAAGATAAATAGGATAATCTTGGCATTTCTATACTATATCAGAAAGATAACTTGTACATGAAATATAATAGAAAGCTTGCACAGTCAATTTAGAAAAGTAATCAAAACAAGATTAATATTTCTAAATGATAAAATTACCTTAAAAATTCTATACTTAGAAACAGAGAAGGTTAATAATAAATAGAACAGAGCATATACTAACTGTGATTTAGTAGTAAGTTAGTTGAAGGTATTATTTTGAAAAAATATTAGGTAAAGTAGTATAGAATGAACGCTAGATTTCTGGACTCCTAAGGTTTATCACATTGATTTTATTAGGAACGGATAAAAGAAGACGGACAATCAATAACTATCCGTTCTTGTGGCAAATCCAATAGCTACTCAGGTTGCTTCTCCAGCATCTCCTTATCGTGCTATTGAATAAGATTAACTATATTATTATAAAGCATTAGAAATAATATAGTATAAAGGATATTTAATAAATAAAAAGTCAACTTAACTCTATATTTTATCGATTTGTATCTTTTAACCAGTTATTAGCCAAAGAATGATAATACACAAAATTATTTACATAGCCTTATTTTTTCTACTGTCTACTTAGCAGGAATCATTTCATTCTCTATTTATTTTTATTTTTTTTAAATATTATAAGACGATAAAGGCCAAACCCTATAAGTATACATAATGAAATTAATATTATTATATATTCAACTATTCCTATTCTTCCTAACAATAATCTCCCTCCTATAATTAAATTTCTAAATATTATTATATTCAACCTTCTACTCATATCTTTCAATCATATAATTTATATCATTTCTTTTAATCTTCTTTAACTTTCTTTAACCTCCTCATCTATCAAATTTTCGTTTACTTGCCCGTCTTCATTTCTAATTATAAAATTCTTGTTACCTATATTATATATTCTACATAGATAAATTTTCTCCTTCTTTTTTGCCTATAGTATTAAAAATAATTAATTAATTTATTTAAATAATAGGAATAAAAGTACTGTTTAGATTTTGGGTAATCTTATTAATTGATAGTATATTTTTGATTTGTCGTCTATATCTTTTCATTACAAATACAAGGCCTTGTAGATAAAAACTTAATAATCAGGACTAAAAAGAAGTAATAATATTCTAAATGTGAGTTTTCCGTAGAATTAACTAAAATTCTAATACAAATAAAAGGACCAATAATTCAGATACGATTAATATATTATAATTGTTATAATACGTTGAAAAAGCTTGATATTATATAAGAATATTGCTAAAAACAGTAAAATTGAAATTCAATTTAGGAAGTAATTCTAAACTAAGCTAATATGGATATAATACCGTAATTCCTTTATATATCTTAAAAAATTCTCTTCTGATAAAATATATGGAATATCTTCTAAAATATGATAGTTTGAGATATAGGTAGTATTTATAATGCATATAACCACATGTCTGCCCGATACTTAAAAAGCATAATATGATGGACGTTAGATAAATATTGTTATCATCTATAGGAAGTAAGTATTTTTCAGCTAAATATTTAATCCCTTTGATCAATGAATCAAGGACGGAATCTATTTTTTTCTGGAAATGGCTTATTCTAATTAAATGAAATATTATCAAGTATAAATCTTTACATATCTTTTTATTAAAACATGTAATGAATATAAAAATGATATCATTGTCTAACTTTCTAATTTTACGTGTGATTTCTATTTCATTTAATTTAGATAGTTTTACATCGAAAAAGATAATGCCCTATTTCCCCTCATAATTTAACATATTATCAAGAATATCTTCTTCTGAGTAAAAGCAGCCTATATGGCATTTTATATTATAGTGAAAAAATTTTCTTTGAATAATTGATTCTAACTCCAATGAAAAATCTCTATTATCCTCACAAATGGCAATTCTGAACATAGGTATCCCCCCTAAATAACCATTCAGTTCAAAAAAGACCACTTATTTCAAATTCAAGCTATTTCAAATTTTATCTGTTATAATCATTATAAAGGAAAAGGGTTAGAATTTAAAGTGGTAAGTCAATTTGTTAGAAGTTGTATTTTTCAGTCTACAATAGATAAAGATGAGATTGAAGTAATCTCTTATGGAATTAAAATAATAGAAACTAGCATTCTAACATCTTTAGTTATAATTTTAATTGGAATGATTATGGGACAAACTGTATCTGTTATTATCTATTTAAGTGTATTGATTTTATTTAGGAGAAATATAAGTGGATATCATAGTAAGACATACCTAGGATGTTTGTTTATTACTAGTTTGAATTTCATAATAATAGTAATACTAGAAAAATTGTTGAGCCAGAATCTGAAAGAAGTTATAGGGATATTATTTATTATTTATTCTACTATAAGAATCTATATTGCTAAACCTATGGTACATAAAAATGGAATAGCAAATGAAGAGATTATAAATAAAAGCAATATAAAAGAAGACAAATGGTTAAATATTATATTAGCCTTAGTAACAACATGCCATGCATTAATAGCACTAGGTTTATTAAATGAGATTAATTACTTCTTTGCCATTAGCAGTTCTTTAATGGTAGTGGCATTAAGCATTAAAACTAGATAGAAAGAGAACGGTTCTCATAAGAGAAATGATGTCTCTGATAGATAAAGCTAGTGAAAATAGATACTGAATTTAAAGAGGCCTATGAGGCTCTAAAATTAGCTAATATAACCATGGGTACTGAATCTGTAGAGGAGATAGCAGGCTCCATTGAGAAGGAACAAGATTTCCATATATTATTTAAATCTGTAATGGGAGTAGAAGTTCCCATGATAAAGAGGGAAGATACTAAGCTTACAACGGAATATGGATTTTTCAGAACAAATCCAGCTTTTGACAAAGCAGTATTAAACTTTTCAGATATAAGAAAACTTATTTACGATTTAGCAGAAATAGAAAATTCGGTATATAAATTAGCAATGGAAATAAAAAAGACTCAAAAAAGAGCTAACGCTCTAGATAAAATCCAAATCCCTAAATATACTACTACGATTAAGTATATTGAAGAAGTATTGGAAGAAAAGGAAAGAGAAGACTTCTTTAGACTTAAGAGGGTTAAGGGTAAGTAGGATAATATAAAACTACCAGAAGGATAGAAAGTTCTGAACCGACCCCCAAAAGTTAGATCTAGGAATCTAACTGATGGGAGGTCGGTTTTTAAATGTCAAAATATAGTTATGAATTTAAGATGAAAGTTGTGCAAGAATATTTAGCTGTAAAGGGCGGATTCGCTTTTCTATCTGAAAAATATAATATCTCTTCTACGAGGGACTTACAAAAATAGGTTTCTGCATACAATGAATTTGGTTCTGATGGCTTAATGAGAAAACGAAAAAATCAAACTTACTCTTTCGAATTTAAGCTTCATGTGGTAGAGTTGCATCTAACTACAGAGGTTTCCTATCAGGATTTAGCGCTTTCGGCTGCACAAAAAATAGCGTAGCAGTTCACAAAACTACTACGCTACAAAGTCTAACTTATAGGGGGCACATCAGAACTCATAAGAGTTCTTTTTTCTTCCTTGTTTTATCTTTATAATATAAGGTATAATCTAAATATATAGTATAAAAACAATTTTCAGAAAAAAGGGGGAAGGCTTATGAACTTACAAAGATTTACTGATTTTAAAGAGAAAATAGTAGATAATGTATCAAAAGTGATAATCGGCAAAGAAAAAGAGATAGAGCTGATTATAGTATCATTTCTTTCAGGGGGACATGTTCTTTTAGAGGATATACCAGGCATGGGAAAGACTATGATGATAAAGGCATTCTCAAAGACATTAGATTTACCCTTTAAAAGAATCCAATTTACACCAGATTTGTTGCCATCAGACATCACAGGAATTAATTTTTACAATCAAAAAACTGGAGATTTTGAGTTTAGAGAAGGACCTTTATTCTCCAATATAGTCCTTACAGATGAAATAAATAGAGCAACACCTAGGACTCAATCATCTCTTCTAGAAGCTATGGAGGAAAAGCAAATTACAGCTGATGGGGAGACTCGAAAGTTACATATGCCATTTATGGTGCTGGCTACTCAAAACCCTGTAGAATCCTTTGGAACATTTCCGCTTCCTGAGGCACAACTAGATAGATTTTTTATGCGTATTAAATTAGGTTATCCTACAAAAGAAGAAGAAAAAATCATAATAAGGAAAAACATAGGGGATCCCCTAGATAATATAGATCCAATAATTAATCATGAAGAATTAAATCACATATTATCAGAGATATCTAAAGTATCTATTCAAGATGAAGTTATGGATTATCTAGTAAACATAGTTAATGAAACTAGAAACAAGAAAGAGATTGAGCTAGGAGTAAGCCCAAGAGGCTCGATAGCCTTATTTAAAGCTTCGAGAGCTTATGCTGCTATCAATGGAAGAGACTATATAGTACCTGAAGACATAAAGACAATGGCTCCATGTGTATTAAACCATAGGATAATTGCTCGTGGTATAAATAGTATAGAAGATTCATTAGAACTAGTTAAGGGAATAGTTGAAACAGTAGAAGTTCCCTTAGAAAATATATAGGTATAGCCATGATTTGGTTTCTAATAGGTCTAATTGGTGTTACCTATTTAATTAATAAGGCAACCTTATACTATGGTTTTAGGAATTTAACGTATAAAATGGAAGTAGGGAAAAATACTTTTGAAATAGGAGAAGAAATTGAAATTGTTTCCATAATTGAAAATAAAAAACCTCTAACAATTTCCTTTCTTAGTGTAGAAGAAAAATTCCCAAAAGGCTTTAATATAGATGGAAATATATACACATTATTTATCATGCCTTATCAAAGGGTGAAAAGAACCTATAAGATATCTGGAGAAAAGAGAGGATTATATAGAATAAAGGATGTGAATTTAGAGTTAGGAGATTTTGTTGGATTTAATAAATCCTATGAGGATATAGAAATAAAAAGAGAGCTAATAATATTTCCTAAAAAAATAGATATTAATGAAAGCATTTCTCCAATAGGATCTCTAAATGGCGATATTTCAGTAAAGAGATGGATAATAGATGATCCTCTTATGACCATTGGCATAAGAGAATATACTGGAAATGAACCACAAAAACTTATTCACTGGCCATCATCTGCAAAGTATAATAATCTGATGGTTAAGAATTTTGATTTTACTACGGATAACAGTGTTCTCATAGTTTTAAATATTGAGAGTGCGAAGCCCTATTGGCGTGGAATAGATGATGATAGAATAGAGAAAGCCATATCTATTACAAGGGCAGTAATGGAAGAATTTGAAAAGTTAAGGATTCCTTATGGATTGGCATCTAATGCATGTAATGCTGGCTCTAACTATATAAAAGGTCATTTCTATCATCCAGGATTGGGTGCTAACCATCTTTATCATTTTCTTGAAATACTAGGGAGTATGAGTTATACAGTATCATTTACCTTTGAAGAGACCTTAAAGAATATTAGCAGAAGACAAGGAAATTACACTACAGTTGCAGTTATTACACCAAAGATACTAGAATCCTATATAGAGCCTATAAATTTCTTAGGGAAAACTGTAAATAAAACAGTGGTCATATCTGTGGATGATAGGTATTTAGAAGATTTAAATAAGAATATAATTAGGTTTAGGGGTGATTAGATGACAGGAATAATTTTGCTTGAAATAATGTCCGTAGTGTCGTTTATATACTCTTTACTGACAATATTTTTTCCCTTTGCCTCTATTAGTGAAATATTTATAATCTTTATTTGGTCAATTACAGTATCTACTATATTTGCCTATACTTATAGACGGTCAAAGACATATCAAATTATTGCTTTGCTTTTATTAGCACCGTTGATATTCTATAATAATATGGAGTCTATCTATTTTGTAGTTATAGCAGCTTTTCTTATTCATACCTACATAACAAAATCATTTATGAAGGGCAGTTATAGTGAATATGTAGATAAATTAAAAAAGACTTATATAGTATATGGAGTAACGTGTATTTTGATATTAACGATAAATGAAGGATATTACAATTTTATTAATATTAGTATACCTTTTGCTATAATATATTTGATGACTACAATTATACTGGTAAGGTCAATTAGACATATATCAACTGGTATGGATATGCAAAAAATAAATCAAGTAAATTTAAGGTATATAGTGATGATATCTGTTACATCTTTCATAGTTACATTAGATAAGTTAAGGAACGCCATATTCCTTATAATTAAGGGAATATATTTATTTTTAATTGAGATAATAATGAAGATATTATATTATCCTATCACCATTATGGTAACTATATTAAATAAAGTCATGGAATATATAAAAGGAAAAATGATGGAGAATGGGAATGATGTATTAGAACAATTATTAGGAGAGTCTACTAATGAATCATCTCGGACTTTAAAAAAGAATGCAGTTAGATGGGGTAATACATTAGTTCAAAAAGTAATAGGCATCCTGCTGATTATAACTACAATCTATATAATTTATAAACTGATCATCAAAGTAGGAGAGAGAAGCTACAAAGGCCTAGAATATACAGAGGAAAGAGAATATATAAAAGAACCTAGGAAAAAGAAAAAAAGATTTTCTAGAGAAAAGTATCCAAGGGAATTAAATGAGCAAATAAGGTATTACTATAGAAGATATCTGGAAAAGCTAGATAAGAAGAAGATTCAAATATTGAAATCTGACACTTCTCTAGATATAAATGAAAAGGCTGAGGAGATATTTGAAGATAAAATTGAAGGAATTAGAAAGATATATATAGACAGTCGCTATGGTAATAAAGATGCAGATAAAAATATTGTAGAAGAAATGGAAAGCTTATATAAGAATCTATAACAAGGAATAAGTATCATTTGCGGTGGCCGTTTTAGCTAGCTTATATGTAAGAAAGCGAAAGTTGCACCAAAAATGATACTTTTTATTTCAAAGAATCTGCGATACTATAAAATGAATTAATAACTCTGGTCCTGTATTTATTTAAGCCTGAGATAACTATAATTAGTTTCAGTAAAGATGACATACTGTTGTCAAGTATTATAGATTATAATCATTATATACATGTTTTATATGTCAAGGAGGATTTATAATGAATGATGTTATTAGCTGGCTTCTCGAAGATGATACACCTGAAATAAAATATCGTACCATGGTTGAGTTATTGGATATGCCTAAGGATGATATATGTGTAAAAACAGCATATGATAAACTTATGAACTCCGATGCTGTTGCAAATATCATGATGAAGTTTGAGCTTGATAAAAAATGGGAGGACTATAATGCCTTTTCAGCACTTGCAGAATTTGGGTTAACAAGATATGATGTTAAAATTGATGAATACGTTGAGCGTATTATAGCTAATACAGGCTTTAAAATGCTATGCGGGGAAGGGTTTCTCCTTCGCAATCTAGTAGCCCTTGGCTATTATGATAATCCCATGGTTAAAGAGGAAATTCCAAAAGCATTTTCTGTGCAAAAATCTGATGGAGGTTTTGGATGTATAAGTAAAAGTAAAAAAATAAATGATCCTAAGCTACCTCATAAAAGCTGTATACGAATTACAGCGTCCTATCTTTTACTTGCAGCAGAGCTGAAAAAAATTGATGTTATTTTACCACAGAATAGTCAATTAGTTGATTATTTTATAGATCGTAATGTAGTATATCGTCATGATGATAATACAAGATTTGTTGTCAACGAAATGGCAGGAACTTTTTATCCCCTTGATCCTATAAAAATTGGATTACAAAGTAGTCTATATGCACTTGCAATTCTTGGAGCTGGAAATAGAGCAGGTTATATAAAGGCTAGAAAAATCTTAGAAAGTAAAAGGGATGATGAGGGCAGGTATCTTCTCGATAAATCATTATCAAAACCGTATTTCAAGATTGGGAAAATTGGCAGGCCTAATAAATGGATAACATTATATGCATTACTTGCTGATAAGCATAGTAAGGAATAAGATAAGAGGGAGATCCTATTGCGGCAAAATTTGCAGCAGAAGAGTCCCCTCTTAATGTTTCATTACCTATGTTTTTTTAGTAACTCATCTTTAATATCCCATAATGATTGAGATAAGTCTACAAAATATCTATGAGGTCTTTCAAATCTTTTAACTTCATCCCACATCAAATCTAATTGTTCTTTACAATATGTTCTTATATCATGAATATTTGGATTTTCATAAATGCAATGACCATTTTCAAATATCTGTACTAAGAGTTTCTTAACATAAAAATTCTCCAATGTTTTTCTCTTCCATGTATATAGAGGATGGAAGATTTCATAAGGTTTAGTCTCATCGATGATTTCATTGTGTAAAGTAATTACATCAGCGATAGCTTTATTTGTAGCCTTATCAAACAATCTGTAAACTTGTTTAAATCCTGGAGTAGTTATTTTACCTACATTTTCACTAACTTTTATCTTAGGTATAAGCTTCCCGTCTTTTTCTATTGTGGTTAGTTTATAGACACCACCAAAGACTGGCTGAGATTTTGCTGTTATAAGTCTTTCACCAACTCCAAAGGAATCAATTTTTGCACCTTGGATCAATAAATCTCTTATAACATACTCGTCTAAAGAGCTAGATGCTACAATATTGCAGTCAGAAAATCCTGCTTCATCAAGCATTTTACGAGCTTCTTTAGATAAATAAGCAATATCACCACTATCAATTCTAATGCCTTTTGGTCTAAATCCCAATGGTAAAATTTCTTCATTGAATACCTTTATTGCATTAGGGATACCTTCTTTTAAAGTGTTGTAAGTATCTACTAGAAGAGTACAGTTATTTGGATAAATCTTAGCATATGCCCTAAATGCATCTAATTCTGTAGGAAACATTTGTACCCAGCTATGAGCCATGGTTCCTAATGCAGGGATATCAAAATCCCTATCTACTATGGTATTAGCAGTTCCAATACAGCCCCCAATATATGCAGCCCTAGCACCTAAAATTGCCCCTTCATAACCTTGAGCACGTCTAGAACCAAATTCCATAACAGTTCTACCATCAGCAGCCCTAACTATTCTATTAGCCTTTGTAGCAATTAAACTCTGATGGTTTATAGTTAGGAGAACCATAGTTTCTATTAGTTGAGCTTGCACTACTGGACCTCTGACAACTACTATAGGTTCTTGAGGAAATATAGGTGTTCCTTCAGGAATAGCCCATACATCGCATTCAAACTTAAAATTTTTTAAATAGCTTATAAAATTTTCGGAGAAGATTTTTTTAGATTCAAAATAGGCAATATCTTCTTCATCAAATTTAAGATTTCTTAGATATTCTATTAGTTGCTCAACGCCAGCCATAATAGCAAATCCACCATCATCTGGTATAGTTCTAAAGAACATATCAAAATATGCAATCTGATTTTCCATACCATTTTCTAGATATCCATTGGCCATAGTGAATTCATAGAAATCTGCCAACATAGTAAGATTTTTTCTCTCTTTCCAATCCAAACTTATCATTTGTAGTCTCCTTTTTGTATATATTACCCTAATTATAGTCCTATAACAGAAAAAATTCAATAAAGGAAATTAACAAAAAATAATAGATGGGTAATTTCTTTTATTTTTAGAAACTACCCATCATTTAAAATAAAGCTTTTTGCAGCTACTCCAACCTAAACAATTTGGTTCAATTGCTAAATTCAATCTTTTGATACACTCCTTAACTTTGGACTAATGAGGGGTTAAAAAACTTACCACAACATTTACTATACTTCTACTACTAAAATCTTTATGAGATTTAAATGTTTTTCTTGTAGGAGCTTCTTTACGCTTCTACACTTCCAATCTTTGAAGGTTGGATAATATACAGAATATTTTTTCTGCATTTACTAAAGGATTACTTATTCGATTATCCTCAAATTTTTACCATTAATACTATACTAATCAAATACTAAATCGTTACTGCTGTTACTAACAAACTTCTAAATAGTTAGGCTGGAAGTAACTAAAGCTTTATTTATTTTAATTATATACCACTTCAGCACTTTAGTCAAGTGATTTGATAAAATATTTTAGTGATATATGTATTAATATTATACCCAGATATTTGATTTTAAACATAAAAGATAAAAAACTTCAATGAAATTTATATAATTTCATTGAAGTTAAATAGCTACATATTTTCTAATATCTTTTTCCCCTTATCTGTTATACTAATGGTCTTTATTGGGACTATATTACAGAAAGATTTCATTGAACAACCGCTGCATTTTGTTTCGCAGGTAGGGGATCCCATATCTTCAATAATATATTCCATTCTAGATAATTCTTTCACTGTCTCCTCAACTAAAGCTTCTGTTATATTTAAATTTTTTGCAATTAGAGGAATAGAAAACACTTTAGAACTAGATATTTCCTTCAAAACATTTTTAAGCATAAAGTTCCTCCTAAAAACCTAATAACCTACCAACCTGATAAATAATAACAGCAGCTATCCAACCTATAACAAAAGGATAAATCGCCATAAATATAGCCCATTTATTAGATTTAGTTTCCTGTTTTACAGTACCTATTACTGCTGCACAAGGAGTGTATAAAAGAGTCATAACCATAAATGAAATAGCAGTAAGAGGTGTAAATACATTTTGTAAAGCACCTACTAACTGAGAACCCTCAGATACACCAGCATAAACCATACCTAAGATAGCTACTACAGCTTCCTTTGCTGCTATACCAGCAAATAAACTAACCGTAGCTTGCCAAGTACCAAATCCTGCAGGTATAAATATTGGTGCTAAAATAGTACCTATTTTACCTAATATACTTTCTTGGCTATAAGGCTCTACTCCAAAAGGTAAAACCGATAGAACCCAAAGAAGAGAAACTACTACAAATATGATAGTTCCAGCTCTATGCAAGAAATCCCATACTTTATCCCACATGTCTCTTATAACATATTTAAATATAGGTAATCTATAAGGAGGTAGTTCCATAATAAAGTGAGAAGATTCACCTTTAAATAATGTTTTTGAAAATAACTTACCTACTAATAATGCCACTACTATACCTAAAGCATAAAGAGAAAATAGTACAATTCCTCCATGTTCAGGAAAGAATGCAGCAATAAATACTAAATAAATGGGCAACCTTGCTCCACAAGACATAAATGGGTTAATGAGTAGAGCAATCATCCTATCCTTTTTGTTATCCAAAGTTCTAGTAGACATGACTCCAGGAACATTACAACCAAAACCTACTATCATGGAAATAAAGGTTTTACCATGAAGTCCAAGTGATCTCATTAAGCCATCCATTACATAGGCAGCTCTTGCCATATAACCTGTATCCTCTAATATACCTATAAAGAAATATAATACGGTAATAAGAGGTATAAATTCAAAGACAGCACCTACTCCGCCAAAGATACCTTCAGAAAAGAAGGATTGTAACCACTCGGGAGTGCCTATCATAGCTAATAGGTTGACTGCATATTCTCCAATAGTTTCTATAATAGTTGCTACATAGCCACCAAAGATATCACCACCAATGACAAATGTCAACTGGAATATTACAAACATAATCAAAGCAAATATAGGAAGCCCTAAATATTTGTGGGTAATGATTTTATCTATTTTATCAGTCCTAGTCTCTATTATCCCAGAAGGTTTTTTTACAGATTTATTTACGATTTTACCAATAAAATCATATCTTTTATCTACAATTTCTAACTCATACTCTGTGGCCTTTTCTCCTAAAGAAATGAGTCTTTCTTTAATTGGATCTGGAGCCTTATTCTCTATAAGCCTGTAAATCTCTTGATCTCCTTCTAAAAGTTTTACAGCTATCCACTTAGTAGGATATTCTAAGCTTGAACTTTCAAGTATAGATCTTATGTCCTCAATTTCTTTATCAATATCCTCACCATAGCTAAATGTCAATCTAGAATCTTCATTTTCATTAATATATTGAATAGATTCTTCAATTAAGGTATCTAGACCTTTGTTCTTAGAGGCAACGGTGGGAATCACTGGAACTCCTAATTCTTGTGATAGTTTCTTCAAGTCTATTTCAATATTTTTCTGTTTAGCCTCGTCCATCATATTAAGAGCTATAACAACTTTAGTACCCATTTCAATCAATTGTGTTGTTAAATATAGATTTCTTTCGATATTAGTGGCATCAACTACATTGATTACAACATCTGGATTTCCCTTAAGTATATAATCACGAGCAACAACTTCATCTTCTGAATAAGCCCCAAGACTATAAGTGCCGGGTAAATCAACAACATTATATTGATTGCCTTTATATTTAAATTTTCCTTCTTTCTTTTCAACAGTAACTCCAGGCCAGTTACCAACATGTTGATTGGAACCAGTTAGAGCATTAAAAAGTGTAGTTTTTCCACTATTTGGATTACCTACAAGAGCAATAGTATTCAAAAAAATTCCCCCTTTAAATAATGATAATCATTATCAATAAACGATAAAAAATTAACGCTCGACTATAACATGACAAGCTAATCCACGGCCTAGAGCCAATTTGTTACCAGATAAATTGATAATAAGAGGGCCAAAATCATTTTTAATAACCCTAACACATGCGTTTTTATGAAGACCAAGTTCATATAACCTTTTTTTGGCTTTGCAGCATCCTGAAATTTCTTTAACTCTTCCGCATTCATTAGGCTTTAAAGAAACTAAAGATAAAGTACCCATAAATATCATCCTTCCAATTATGTAAAATAAATTATAATGATAATCATTATCAACATCAACATTAATAGTATAATGTATTTTCTTGATAAATGCAATAACTTTATTATGGGAAGTAAGTTTTAAAGCTCTAATTCTTTTAACTTTCTGTATAGAGTTCTAACACTAATGCCTAATTCCTTTGATGCTTTTTCCTTTCCCTTTAAATCCCAACCATACTTATCTAAAGTATTTGTAATTAAATTTGCTTCTTCTAGTGCTATTGATTCTTTTAAATCAATTTTTTTATTTACCGACTTTATTATTTTATTGGGGAGATTACTGAGTTGAATGGTTTCTGTGTCCTCTATATTCATTGCATATTCTATGGCATTTTCTAGTTCTCTTACATTTCCAGGCCATTGATATAATCTCATAATATCTATAGCTTCTTTGGAAATATTATTGATATTTTTCATTAGCCTTCCATTATATTTATCTATAAAATGGTCTATAAGTATGTCTATGTCTGCTAATCGTTCCTTTAATGAAGGTAAATGAATTGGTATTACATTTAATCTATAGAATAAATCAGCTCTAAAGGTATTTTCATCCATCATAGATTCTAAATCTTGATTGGTAGCGGCTATTACTCTGACATCTACCGGAATGGGCATAATACTACCTAATCTTTGTATAGAATTTTCTTGAAGGACTCTAAGTAACTTTGCTTGCAAATGTAAAGGAAGTTCACCAATCTCATCTAAAAATATGGTTCCCCCATTGGCCATTTCAAATATACCTAATTTACCGCCTTTCTTAGCACCAGTAAAAGCCCCTTCTTCATAACCAAAGAGTTCAGATTCAAAGAGGGATTCTGGTATATTGGCACAGTTTATTGGAATAAAGGGATTATTAGATCTATTGCTTGTATAGTGGATAGCTTTTGCTACTATTTCTTTCCCTGTGCCAGTGTCACCAGTTATTAAAACTGAAGAAGATGAATTGGCAATTTTCTTTATCTTTTCTTTTATATTTTTCATTTCATAATCCTTAGAAAGGATAGAGTCGAGATAATTTTCATGCATAGAAATCTTAGAATTATTTTTATCTCTTTCTAATTTTAAAATATAAGCTACTATTTCACCTTCAATCTTCAAAGGAGTTGAATGTAAAATTCCTTGAAAGCCTTCCATAACACAATGTTTTTTGCCCTGTCTAACTCCAGTAAATATCCAATTAGTAATATCTTTGGGAAACATAAGAGCTATAGTTTGAGTATAAAGGTCACAATAGGAAAATAAATCTTGAATGCCTTTATCCCAATAAATCAATAGGCCTCTGTTATCTATTATAAGATAGTTATATTCTATTTCTTTGACGATTTCATCAATTACCTTATGTAAAATTTGAGTATCTTTTTTTGAACTTTCGTTAAAGGCAAACATTGATATTAAATTAGATATATATTCTAATATATCCATATAATCACGAATGTTTTCTTCAATCATATTATGTCCTTCTTGAGAGAAGGAAGTGAGGCTTATTACTCCTATAGGCTCTCCATCTAACTTTATACAAGATAGAATTTCTATAGTTGAAGGACAATTATTGACAAATCTGCATCCTAGACAGGACATCATTGATCCCGGTTTGTTGACAATTACGTTCCCTTGATTTAAAACTTCTTCTATTGAAGCAGAATGAACATTTCTACCTTTTCTTTGTAAATAAACTTTTGTGCTGCTTACTAATTCGGCATTAGTATTAAATATAGCATATTCCATATTAGTTAAATTAGCCATTGTGGATACTATATTTCCTAAGTTAGGTTTTAAATTCTTTAAGTTAATCAAATTAAATCACCTGCCATGTTTGGCAAATAAATTGCCGTATTTGTCAATCAAGACAAACTAATTATATCATATTACCTTGATAAAGTAATTATAAAATTATGAGAAGTCTGAAAAAATGAGAATCCAGTATAATATACTTCCTACTTAATATCTTGGCACAATTTATGCAACAAAGAATATTAGAATATATCCAAAATCAATTAGAAAGGGGATAATTATGAAAAATCCATTAAACTTAGAGGGCAAAGTAGCGATTGTTTCTGGTGGAGCTTCTGGTATTGGATTAGGGACGGGTAAATTATTAGCTGAATATGGAGCAAAAGTTGTACTACTTGATATTAATCAAGAAAAAGGAGATATGGCAGTTGAGGAAATTACTAATGGGGGCAATTTTGCTATTTTCAAGAAATGCGATGTGACTAATAATGAAGACTGCAAAAGCACTATTGAATTTGTAGAAAAAGAACTGGGTAGAATTGACATATTATTTAACAATGCAGGGGTCACAGTTAGAAAGACGGTTGTAGACTTAACAGAAAAAGAGTGGGATTTTGTCATTGATGTAGGTCTCAAAGGTACATACCTACTTTCTAAATACACTATACCTATTATGGCTAAAAATGGTGGAGGAAGTATAATCAATACTGGATCAGGTTGGGGGTTAAAGGGTGGAGACAAAGCAGCAGCCTATTGTGCTGTAAAGGGTGGAATAGTGAACCTAACTCGTGCTATGGCAATTGATCATGGACCACAAAATATTAGAGTTAATTCTATAAATCCAGGAGATACCGACACAGCAATGCTAAGAGATGAGGGAAGACAACTTGGAGAAACAGAAATAGATACTTTCCTTGTAGAGTCAGCTAAGGGAAGGCCCTTAGAAAGATTAGGAGAACCTTTGGACATTGCAAAGGCAGTGCTATTCCTATGTAGTGATTTATCAACTTGGATAACAGGGGCTGCATTAGTTGTTGATGGCGGTGGAATTGCATAATAAAATTTAGGAGGTAGAAGTATGATAATACGTGGATTTAAAAATCATCCATATATTCCAAACTCAGATTTGGAAGTTCAACAAGAAATGTTAGAAGAAATAGGGTTGAAATCTTTAAATGATTTACATGTTGAGATACCAGAAGAGTTAAAGCTAAAAAGACCTTTGAATTTGCCAAAACCTTTTGAGTCGGAGTATGAATTAAAAAGGGCTATAGATAAAGTTTTAAAGAAAAATATATCATCTAAGGAATATTTAAATTTTCTCGGAGCAGGATGCTGGCAACATTACGTACCAGCTGTATGTGATGAGGTAAATAGTAGGTCTGAGTTTTTAACTGCTTATGCTGGAGAACCCTACAACGATCATGGTAGATTTCAAGCATTATTTGAGTATGAATCTTTGTTAGCTGAATTACTTGATATGGATGTGGTAAATGTTCCCACATTTGACTGGCCGCAGGCAGCAGCTACATCTCTTAGAATGGCTTCAAGGATGACTAAAAGGTCTGAGGCCTTAGTAGTAGGAACTATAAGTGCTGATAGGTTAATGATAATAAAAAATTATTGTGATCCAGGAGTTAAAATTACTTTAATTGATTATGATAGAGAAACTGGAAAAATGGATTTACAGGATTTGAAAAGAAAAATCTCTGATAATACTGCAGCGGTATACTTTGAAAATCCATCATATTTAGGCTTCATTGAAGATCAAGGAGCTGAAATTTCTAAAATAGCTCATGAAGCTGGTGCAATATCAGTAGTTGGAGTTGATCCAAGTAGTTTAGGAGTCATAGCTCCACCATCATCCTATGGTGCGGATATTATATGCGGGGATCTTCAACCTTTAGGTATGCACATGAATTATGGCGGGGGACAATCAGGATTTATTTCTACTAGAGATGAAGAGGAATTTGTAATGGAATATCCATCTAGATTATTTGGTGTAGCCCCAACTGTGAAGGAAGGAGAATACGGATTTGGAGATATAGCCTATGATAGGACTTCATTTGGAAACCTCAGGGAGAAGGGTAAGGAATATGTAGGTACTCAAACAGCTTTACTTGGTATTACTGCTGGAGTTTACTTATCTTTAATGGGACCTAACGGAATGTTTGAGTTAGGACAAAATATTATACAAAAGTCTTTATATGCTATTGAAGAATTATCTAAGATTAAGGGCGTTAAAGGCTCGAGATTTAATAATATTGGATTTAAAGAATTCATAGTTGATTTTAATGATACTGGTAAAACAATAAAGGAAATAAATAAGGAATTACTAAATGAAAGTATATTTGGTGGTAAGGACTTATCTGAGGAGTTCCCTGAATTAGGTCAATCAGCTTTATACTGTGTTACCGAAGTTCATTTAAAAGAAGATATAGATACTTTAGTAAATGCTATTAGAAAAATTGTTGAAGGATAATCTATAGAAAGGATTGATTAAATGAAGCGAATAAATAGAAACTCTAAGGTTAGAGATTTTCACCAAGCAAGATGGAATGAGCCAATTATATTTGAGCTAAGCCGTAAAGGTGAAAGGGGAGTCGTGGTTCCTAAAACAGAAGAATCTATAGTTAATCAGGTAGGAGATGGATTGTCTAAATTACCCTCATTTATGAGAAGAAAAGGACTACCTAATCTACCGGAGATAAATCAAAAAAGAGTTCTAATGCATTATCTAAGGCTTTCTCAGGAAACTTTAGGCGGAGATATAAATGTGGAAATCGGTCAAGGAACTTGTACTGTAAAATATAATCCTAAGATCAATGATAAAATTGCCAATACTGAAAAGATGATAGATTTACATCCTCTACAGGATGAAAGTACAGTTCAAGGCATATTGGAAGTAATCTATAAAACAGATGTGATTATGAGAGAAATTTCAGGTATGGATTATTTTAGTTTCCAACCCGGTGGAGGTTCTCAGGCTACTATGACTATGGCTTCTATTGTTAGAATGTACCATAGACTAAGAGGCGAAGAACATAAAAGGGATGAGATAATAACCACAGTGTATTCCCATCCTTCCGATGCAGCAGCTCCAGCTTTAAAGGGATATAAGATAATCACAATTATGGCTGATGAGAACGGACATCCTGATTATGAAGCTTTTAAGGCGGCAGTTAGTGAGAGGACAGCTGCATTTGTTGTAGCTAATCCTGAAGATACTGGAATATTCAATCCAAGGGTAAAGGAATTTACAGATTTGGTAACTAAGACTGGGGGATTAAATTGTTATGATCAAGCCAATGCTAATGGACTTTTTGGTATAGCTAGAGCAAGGGAAGCAGGATTTCACATGTGCTATTTTAATCTCCATAAATCCTTCGGAACACCTCATGGATGTGGAGGACCAGGTTCTGGAGCAATAGGGGTAATAAAAGAGCTAAGGGACCATCTGCCAAAGCCATTAATAGATTATGATGGAGAGAAATACTTTTTAGACTATAATTTAAAAAATAGCATTGGAAAAGTAAAAGCCTTCTATGGTACACCACAGGTTGTTCTTAAGGCATATGCTTGGATAATGAGTTTAGGAGCTGAAGGACTTTATGAGGTTGCTAAAATAGCATCACTTAACAATGCTTATTTAATTAAAAAATTACTAAAACACAAAGGGATAACACTTCCTTATAGACTAGATACACAAAGAATAGAACAGACTAGATATACTATAGAGACGATAACCGAAGATACAGGAATTACTTCTGGAGATGTAGCTCGTAGAGTAATGGATTTTGGGATGCATATCTGGTCAAGTCATCACCCATATTACATTCCCGAACCACTTACATTGGAACCAACAGAATCGCCTTCTAAGGAAGATTTAGATGAGTATGCATCGACATTACACCATATATTCAATGAAGCTTATGAGAATCCAGAAACAATCCATGATGCTCCACATAATAGCACTATTCATCAAGTAGATGAATCTAGCTTAGATGACCCAGAAAAATGGTGCCCAACTTGGAGAGTTTATCTTAGAAAGGCAAAAGCAAACTAAATTGGATGTGATAGTATGAAAACCATTGGTCTAATTATAAATCCAGTAGCTGGAATGGGTGGTAGAGTTGGACTAAAAGGGACAGATGGTAGAGAGATTTTAGATATGGCAATAGAGCTAGGGGCTGTGAAAGAAGCCCCTAGTAAGGCAGTTAAGGCTTTAGAAAAATTAGTGCCTATTAAAGAAGAATTATTAATCTTAACTTCTTCTTTTGATATGGGTGAGAACCAGTGTAAAGCCTTAGATTTTAATTACGAGATAGTTCATAAAACCAATAGTATAACTGATTTCTCAGATACCTTAAAGTCGGCTAAAATAATGGAAGAAAGGGGTGTTGAACTGATTATCTTTGTAGGTGGGGATGGTACTGCTAGGAATATTTACGAGGCTGTAGAGGATAGAGTAACTGCATTAGGTATCCCAGCAGGAGTAAAGATTCACTCGCCTGTCTATGGGAATACACCAGAATTAGCAGGGAAATTAGCTTTGATGTATTTGAGTAATGGCAGCTTTCATACAAAAGAGGAAGAAGTTATTGATATAGACGAAGAATTATTTAGAAATAATCAAGTAAAAACACAACTCTTTGGATATTTGAAGGTGCCTTATAAAAAAGAATTATTGCAGAATAAAAAAGCGCCAACTCCTTTAGAGGAAGAAGTAAGTCAAAGGGCAATAGCATTAGATATTATAGATAATATGAAAAAGGAGATATATTATTTAATAGGCCCAGGTACAACTACTAGAGCTATTATGGATGAATTAAATTTACCTAATACTTTATTGGGAGTAGATATAATTAAGGATAAGACCATAATTAAACTAGATTGCAATGAAAGAGACATTTTAGATATCTTGGATGATAAAAAAGGAAAGTTAATCATCACTCCAACAGGTGGTCAAGGATACCTTTTGGGAAGAGGAAATCAACAGATAAGTTATAGGGTACTAGAAAAGCTTGGAAAAGATAATATTTTAATAATATCTCCTAATTCTAAAATAGTAGATTTAAAAGGGAGGCCTCTTTTAATATATACAGGGGATGAAGTTACTGATAAGAATTTGGCAGGATATTATAGAATTAAAGTTGGATACGGAATGGACATCATATATAAGGTTTCAGGAGTATACTAATGAAACCTTATTTTACAGCTAGAAATTTCAGAAGATTTGGAAAATTGGTTGTATATTAACAAGCTTAAATTATAAGGAGGTTATATAATGGCAATTGTTAAACTAACACCTATATTTTTACTAGCTGGTTTAATGATATCGGGTATGGACTTGGTGATGGCAGCTCCATTAGCTACAATTTATGCTGGATTAGTGGCTGGTTTTACTGAAAAACATAGATATGATGAAATAATGGAAAATGGTTTCAAGGCTGTAAAGGAAATGATTCTTGTATTCTTTATTCTAATGTTTGCATATGCAGTAGCAGAAACCTTTATGGCCACAGGAGTTGGAGCTTCAATTATAATAATCTCTCTAAAACTAGGAGTTACTGCTAAGACAGTAGCTGTAGTTGGATTTGCAGTTACATCACTATTATCTATAGCTACAGGAACTTCTTGGGGAACCTTTGCATCCTGTGCCCCTGTATTTTTATGGCTTAATCATATAGTAGGAGGCAATATTTTACTTACAACGGCTGCCATAGCCGGAGGGTCATGTTTTGGAGATAATATTGGATTAATTTCAGATACTACAGTTGTTAGTTCAGGCTTGCAAAAAGTTACCGTAACGGATAGAGTCAGGCATCAAGGGGTTTGGTCAGGTTTGGTGCTATTGGTATCTGGAATAATAATATATTTAGTTAGTCTTTCAATGGGTTTACCTAATACAGTAGGTAGTGCAGCTGAAGCTATTAATTCAATACCAGTTGATGTGTTTGAAAGATTAGCAGAAGTTAGACCTGCTGCAGTTACATTGTTAGAACAGGTAAAATCAGGGGTTCCTTATTACATGGTTATACCAATGTTTCTTGTAATAGCTATAGCATTTAAGGGTGTCCCTACAATGATCTGTCTAGGTATTGGAATTATCTCTGCACTGATTTTTGGATTAGCTGCCGGTACTGTACAATCTCTGAATAGTTTTTTAGAATTAGTTCAAGCTGGATTTGAATCTGCAGGTAGCTGGTCTGTAGTTATGATGCTTTGGATAGGTGCTTTTGGTGGTATTATGAGTAGTATTAAAGCATTTGAACCAATATCTAAATTTGTACTTAAGATTTCTAAATCAGTTAAACAGCTAATGTTCTATAATGGTGTTCTTTGTTTAATTGGTAATGCTGCCTTAGCTGATGAAATGGCTCAAATAGTAACAATAGGACCAATAATAAAGGAAATGACCGATGAAAATGTGGAAGCATCTGAGGAAGATATGTATAAACTTAGATTAAGAAATTCAGCATTTTCAGATGCAATGGGAGTATTTGGATCTCAGCTTATCCCTTGGCATTGCTATATGGGATTTTATGTAGCAATATGTATGGCAGTTTATCCTCTACACGAGTTTAATGCATTAGACATTATTAAATATAATTATATGGCAATAGTAGCTGTGGCTTCAATGTTAATTCTTACATTGACAGGTTTTGATAGATTTATTCCACTATTCAAGTTGCCATCGGAACCACAAGTTAGCTTAAAGAAAGAGAAACAAGCAATATATTAGAAAAATGAAATAGTTTATTTATTGGGTATATTTAATGGCTGGCTTATGCTTGTATTGGTTATACTTAGAAGACCTCTGAAAATTATAATTTTTAGAGGTCTATATCTATTTTATCAATGATATTTTAAAATTTTATTGACAAAATAGATATAGAGGCATATAATATAAGTATACACCCCCCAGGGGAGGGGGTAAAGAGGTTAAGGAGTGATATAATGACAGCCAAAAAAATAAGTATAGATGTAGTAGGTATGACCTGTGCAGCTTGCTCTACTAGGGTAGAGAAGGCCCTATCAAAACGAGAGGGAGTAATTTCTGCCACAGTAAATCTACTGGCTAATAAAGCAGCTATTGAATTTGATACAGATAAGGTCAAGCCAGAGGATTTAATTAAAACTATAGAAAAAACAGGGTATGAAGTTCCCTTAGTTAAAAAAACTTTAATTGTAGAAGGTATGACTTGTGCAGCTTGTTCCACTAGGGTAGAAAAAGCATTAAATAAGCTAGAGGGAGTAGTTAAAGCTACTGTAAATTTATCTACTAATAAAGCCACAATAGAATATCCATCTGGTGTAATAGATGAAGATATTTTAGTTAAAGCTGTAGAAAAAGCAGGATATAAGGCAGAGCTAGAGGTGGAAAGAGACTTAGATAGGGAAAAGGAAATGAGAGAAAAGGAAATTAAATCTCTAAAGACTTCCTTCATCATTTCAGCAATTCTTAGCTTACCTTTATTTTCAGCTATGTTTTTTCATATGGCTGGAATTCATACTATTTTAACTAATGGATGGTTTCAATTAATTCTTGCAACTCCTGTGCAATTTCTTATAGGTTATAGGTTTTATAAAGGAGCCTATAACTCTTTAAGAGGTGGAGGGGCTAATATGGATGTTTTAGTATCCATGGGAACTTCAGCAGCCTATTTTTATAGTATATATAATCTTATAATAGGAGTTCATGAATATTATTTTGAAGCTTCTGCAGTTATTATAACTTTAATACTATTAGGTAAAACTTTTGAAGCGGTTGCAAAGGGAAAAACCTCAGAGGCAATAAAAAAATTAATGGGCTTGCAGCCTAAGACAGCAAGAATTATAAAAGATGGAGTAGAAATGGATATACCTATAGAAAAGGTAGAGATTGGAGACATTATAGTAGTTAGACCAGGAGAAAGAGTCCCAGTAGATGGAATTATTGTTGAAGGAAATTCAGCTGTAGACGAATCCATGATTACAGGGGAAAGTATTCCAATAGATAAAGCTATAGATGATGAAGTAATAGGAGCTACTATAAATAAATTTGGTACATTTAAGTTTAAAGCAACCAAGATAGGTAAGGATACGGTATTGTCTCAAATAATTAAACTTGTTGAAGATGCTCAAGGTTCAAAGGCTCCGGTTCAAAGACTGGCAGATAAAATATCAGGTATATTTGTTCCAATAGTTGTAGTCATTGCTTTGGCAACGTTCTTAGGATTCTATCTTATAGGAGGAAATTTTAATATAGGACTTATAAACGCAGTTGCAGTTTTAGTTATAGCTTGCCCATGTGCTTTAGGTTTAGCTACACCTACGGCTATTATGGTAGGGACAGGTAAGGGTGCTGAAAATGGGATACTGATTAAATCGGGAGAGCATCTAGAGAGAGCTCATAAAATGGATACAATAGTATTTGATAAAACGGGTACAATAACTAAAGGCGAGCCAGAGGTAACAGATATCATTTCTTTTAATGATATAGATAGAGATGAGATTCTTAGGATAGCCGCATCAGTAGAAAAAACTTCAGAACATCCTCTAGGGCAATCCATCGTAAAAAAGGGTGAAGAAGAGTTATTGAGATTATCAGAGCCTGAAAAATTTATGGCAGTTCCAGGTAAGGGACTTAGAGCTACCTTTGAAGGAAAAGAAGTTCTTGTTGGTAATAGAAGGCTAATGGTTGATAATAATATTTCTATAACAAACGGAGAAGAGACTCTATTAAAATTAGAAGAAGAAGGAAAAACTGCAATGTTATTATCCTTGGACAATAAATTATCTGGTATAATAGCAGTAGCAGACCAAATCAAGGAGACATCAAAGAAAGCTATAGAAGAGTTAAAATCTATGGGCTTAGATGTATATATGATAACAGGAGATAATGAGAGAACAGCACAAGCTATAGCTAAGGAAGTAGGTATAACAAATGTACTGGCAGAAGTATTACCAGAAAACAAAGCAGAGGTAGTAGAAGAAATTAAATCAAAAGGTAAACATGTAGGAATGGTTGGAGATGGAATCAATGATGCTCCAGCTTTAGCAGCAGCAGATGTAGGATTTGCAATAGGGACAGGAACAGATGTGGCTATGGAAGCAGCAGATATTACTTTGATGAGAGGAGATTTATCCGGAGTAGTTACAGCTATAAGGCTTAGCCATAAAACTATGAAGACCATAAGGCAAAATCTATTTTGGGCATTTTTCTATAATAGTTTAGGGATACCTTTTGCAGCATTAGGATTCCTAGACCCAATGATAGCAGGTGCAGCTATGGCATTTAGTTCAGTTTCTGTAGTTACAAATTCACTAAGACTTAAGAAATTCAAGTAAAATTCACAATTCACGGTTCACAATTCACAATTAGGAGAGTGAAAAATTAAGGTAAAAGACCCCAAAAACTTGCTTTAACAATTGTGAATTGTGCATTGATAATTGTGCATTGATTAAAATGGGAGGAAAGAAAGATGAAAAAAACATTATTGGTAGAAGGTATGTCCTGTGGACATTGTGAAAAGGCAGTGAAAAATGCATTAGGAGAATTAGATGGAGTATCAAAGGTAGAAGTTGATCTTGCAACTAAAAAAGTAGAGGTTGAAGGAGAAGGGCTAAATGACATCCTCATAAAAGGAGCTATAGAGGATGCAGGATATGAGTTAATAGAAATAAGGTAGAAAGTAGTGATTCTATGAGTGAAGGTAAAAAAAGAGCAGCAGCTAAGTTAAAGACTGCTAGAGGACAAATAGATGGCATAATAAAAATGCTAGAAGATGATAGGTACTGTGTAGATGTTTCTACACAGATCCTATCCGCTATCGGACTTCTGAAAAAAGCAAATATAGATATATTAAATGGACATATAAGGTCCTGTGTAGCAACTGCGATCTTAGAAGGTGAGGAGCAAGGTGAAGAAAAGATAGAAGAAATAATAAATATTATAGATAAATATATAAAATAAATAAAAGACATAAAACAACCTGTATTTTGAGAAAAGATACAGGTTGTTTTATAATGAATAGGAAAGTTGTATTTTTGTCTTTTTTGTTTTAGAAAATATTTGTTAAAATATAATAAAAGGTATTGTACGTACATATACTTTGCCGTATAATGTTAATAATATCAGTGCATATGGGAGGAAGAAAATGAAAAGAAAAATAAATAAAATTAGGGAAAAATTATATAAAGAGATGCAGTCTAAAGAAATGGCACATGAAAATATAATCGAAATAAGCGAAGAATTAGATCAACTTATCATTAAATATTATAAAGAAGAGACAGAATCACAAGAATAAGAAAAATTAT
The DNA here is from genome assembly GCF_018917285.1 of Tissierella carlieri. NCBI lineage: Bacteria > Bacillati > Bacillota > Tissierellia > Tissierellales > Tissierellaceae > Tissierella > Tissierella carlieri. Next base: position 67,349 of record NZ_JAHLOH010000047.1, read on the forward strand.
TATATAAATTAAGAAAAATATTGATTTTTCCCTAAAAAAGATTCTAGTTAAATCAAAGGCCAAAGAAGATTAAAATATTCAAACTAATGTTGTATGTATTGATGAATTTTAATAATAACTATTAATTTCATAGTGTAAACAAATAAAAGAGATATTATAATCTCTTATTTTTGTTTAACATTTTGATAGTTATTTTCTAACAGAAGGTAAAATAAGTTTACAAACATCTTTTATAAGAGATAGTTGTTCTTTAGAACTACCTTTTAAGACATTCAGCAATTCCTTTAATTCATCATCAATGGACTCTTTATAAATATCATCAAAAGCCTCTGAAATACATATATTCTCCATATAATAGGTATACCCATACAGGAGATAATCTACTGATACATTTAAAACATTGGATATGTTCACTAATGTATCGACACTCATTTTACGATCTCCTCTTTCAAGTTGACCGATATAAAATGACGATAATCCAGTTATTTCAGCAAATCTTTCTCGAGATAGTCCTAATTTTTCTCTTTCCAATCTAATTCTTAGTCCCACATCTTTATAATTTAACGTCTTTTTAGTTTCATCCATTTTTGCCACCTCAATAATACTGTATACATTTCTTCGATTTAACTAAATTGGCTAATAGCATATAAATATTATTGCCTATATGCATAAAAAACATTGTATTGCACATAAGTCTTATTATATAATAAATACAATAAACTTTATCGGGGGGAAGAAAATGAAGAATAGAATTGATGAATTAAGGGAACATTTACATCAAACGATGGAATCTAAAAACTATGAGAAAATGCTAAAGGTAAGTCAAGAATTAGATGAACTAATTGTGCAATATTTTAAAGAAAAAAATTGCATAGAAAAGGGCAAAGATTAACGAGTTATATTAATAGATATTATATTGATTTTTTTTAACAAAATAGGTATAATTAAATTAAAGGTCAAAGAAGGTCAAATGAATTTGACTATTTAATTATAAAAAGGGAGCAGATTTTATGGAATATAAGGATTATTATAAAATACTGGGAGTAGAAAAAAACTCATCTCAGGATGAAATAAAAAAGGTATATAGAAAATTAGCTAAGAAATATCATCCAGACTTAAATCCAAACGATCCTAAAGCTCAAGAACGATTTAAGGAAATAAATGAAGCGTATGAAGTATTAGGTGATGAAGAAAAAAAGAAAAGATATGATACTTTTGGCTCTGGATATAACTTCACCAACGGACAGAATTTTGACCCATCTCAGTATGGGTTTGATAACTTTGGAAATGGCTATAGTTACACTTATACCACATCTGGAGGAGATTTTAGTGATTTCTTTAATATGTTCTTTGGAGGAGGAGGGAATCAAAGGACTAGTGGGAGAACAGGTGGTTTTGACTTAGGAAACTTATTTGGTGGAGGTAGAAAAACTACAAGAAAAGAAGTACCATCCTATGAGTCAGAATTAAATATTACCTTAGAGGAAGGTTATCATGGAGGTACTAAGAATATTACCATTAATATAGGCGGAGAAAATAAATCCATGTCAATAAATATCCCAAAAGGAATATTGCCCGGGAAAAAATTGAAGGTTAAAGGTGAAAAATGGGGAATAAAGGGAGATGTTTTATTTAAGATAAACCTTCTAGAGGATGGAAAAAATAGACTTGATGGATTAGATATAGTATCAAAGTTGGACTTGTTTCCATGGCAGGCTGCCCTTGGAGATAAAGTAGTAGTGTCTACCCTAGATGGAAAAATTAAAGTTGATATTCCTAAATCTATTTCGTCTGGTAAAAAAATTAGAATACCAAGAAAAGGGTATATAGATATGAAAGGAAATAAGGGAGATTTATATATAGAAATAAATATAATAAATCCACCAAGCCTTACAGAAGAGGAAGTTAAACTGTATGAGAAATTGAAGGAAATATCGAGAAAATAGTTAAAAGTAAAAAGTGAATAGTGAATAGTTTAAAGTAAGAATTTTGGGTCTTTAATCTTTTCAACTATTAGTTATTCACTCTTCACTATTAGTTGCATTTAAGGGAGGGAGAAATATGGATTTAAACAAATTTACACAAAAATCTTTAGAAGCAGTGCAGAATTCACAAAACATGGCCATAAAAAATGGAAATCCACAACTAGAAGAAATCCATATTCATTATGGCCTAGTGACACAAAATGATGGACTAATCCCTAAGGTATTATCGTACATGGGAGAAAATCCAGAGTTAATTAAAATGGATGTGGAAAGAGAAATAGATAAGTTACCAAAACAATCTGGTAGTGGAGGATCTATATATCCTAGTAGGATTTATACCAAAGTTCTATTGAATTCTGAAGAAGAGGCGAAGAAATTTGGAGATGAATATGTAGGAGTCGAGCATATTTATATATCGCTTCTCAAGGAAAAGGCAACAGCTTCAGAGAGAATATTTAATAAATATAATATCAACTTGCAAAGATTTCTGGAAGCTTTGAAAAAAATAAGAGGAAATCAAAATATTACCTCTGACAATCCAGAGGCTACCTATGAAGCATTGACTAGATTTGGAAGAGATTTAGTAGAAGAAGCTAAAACTGGAAAAATTGACCCAGTTATAGGTAGAGATAGTGAAATACGAAATATAATCAGGATACTATCTAGAAGAACTAAAAACAATCCAGTTTTAATAGGAGACCCAGGAGTAGGTAAAACAGCCATAGTAGAGGGATTGGCTCAAAGGATAGTTAATGGGGATGTACCAGAAGGGCTAAAAGATAAAACGATATTTGCCTTAGACATGGGAGCTTTAATAGCTGGTGCTAAATACAGGGGAGAATTTGAAGAAAGATTAAAAGCAGTGCTATCTGAAATAGAAAAATCAGATGGTCGGATAATAATGTTTATAGATGAATTACACAATATAGTAGGTGCTGGTAGAACTGATGGGGCAATGGATGCATCTAATCTTCTAAAGCCTATGTTAGCAAGGGGAGAGGTTCATACCATAGGAGCTACAACCTTAGATGAATATAGGCAATATATCGAAAAAGATGCAGCATTAGAGAGAAGATTTCAAAAGGTATTAGTTACAGAGCCAACAGTGGAGGATACTATATCAATACTTCGAGGACTTAAAGAAAAATATGAGATACATCATGGAATAAGGATATCTGACGGTGCTGTAATAGCGGCAGCAACTCTTTCCGATAGATATATATCTGATAGATTTTTACCTGATAAGGCAATAGACTTGATGGATGAAGCTTCAGCTATGATAAGAACCGAGATAGATTCTATGCCTGTAGAGCTTGATGAAACAAGAAGACGAATACTTCAATTAGAGATAGAAAAATCAGCATTAAAGAAAGAAACTGATGAAGGATCTAAAATAAGACTAGAAAAACTGGAAAAAGAATTATCAAATTTCAAAGAAAAGTATGATATTATGAAAGCCCAATGGGAAGATGAGAAAAAGAGTATATCGAAGGTCAAAGAAGTTAAAGAAGAAATAGATAGAGTAAAGAGACAAATAGAAGAGGCAGAGAGAAAATATGATTTAGAAAAACTATCTCAATTAAAATATGGAACTTTAGTGGAATTAGAGAAAAAACTACAAGAGGCAAATGAAAAGAATGAAAAAGATGAGAGGATGCTAAAGGAAGAGGTCACAGAAGAAGAAATAGCAGAAGTTGTGGCTAAATGGACTGGAATACCAGTATCGAAATTAGTTGAGACAGAAAGAGAAAAGCTTCTATCATTAGGTGAAATTCTTCATAAAAAGGTAATAGGTCAAGATGAAGCAGTGGAATCTGTAGTGGATGCTGTAATTAGGGCAAGGGCTGGAATGAAACAGTTAAACAGACCTATAGGGTCTTTCATATTTTTAGGTCCAACAGGAGTAGGAAAAACAGAGTTATCAAAGGCTCTAACTTCATCTTTATTTGATGATGAAAGAAATATGATAAGGATAGATATGTCTGAGTATATGGAAAAACATTCTGTATCAAGACTTATAGGAGCACCTCCGGGATATGTAGGCTATGATGAAGGAGGACAACTAACAGAGGCTGTAAGGAGAAAGCCTTATTCAGTGATTTTATTTGATGAAATAGAAAAGGCTCATCCAGATGTATTCAACATATTGCTTCAAGTATTAGATGATGGAAGATTAACTGACAACCAAGGTAGAACAGTTGATTTCAAAAATACGGTTATCATAATGACTTCTAATATAGGTTCGTCATATTTACTTGAAGGTATAAGACCAGATGGAAGCATAGATGAATCAGCAAAAGATAAAGTAATGAATGAAATGAGAAGAATGTTTAGACCAGAATTTTTAAATCGTGTGGATGAAATTGTAATGTTCAAACCATTGCAAAGAGATGAGATATTTAAGATAATAGATCTTCAAATAGAAGAAATTAGCTCCCGCTTAGAAGATAGACAAATATCCGTAGAGCTAACAGATGAGGCAAAAGACCTTATCCTAAACAGAGCTTATTCTATCCAATATGGAGCAAGACCAGTTAAAAGATTCTTGCAAAAATATCTTGAAACAGAAATTGGCAGAATGATTATTAGAGGAGATTTGAAGGATAAGGATGATGTCATAGTTTCATGTGATGAGCAGGGCAATTTAAAAATAAGTTTAGAAACTATTAAATAAACTATGAACTATATTAACTTGGTACAATTATAAAATAGATTTTATAATTGTACCAAGTTTTTTAAATTCAAGGGTAAAAATTATTATAATTGTTTTTTCTATATTATTCTTATAGGATAAATGATAAAATTAGGTTATCTGCTTAGTATGGCAATGGGATGGGGGATAAAAGTGGAAAACATTAATAATATTATAGATAAAAAATATAAATATACTTCTTTAGAATATATAGACGAGGAAGATATAAAAGATGCTAAAGTAATATATCAAGATGAGACTAGCATTCTCTTATATAAGGAACTAGATGAAACAATACAATTGTTTTGGGCAGCAGATTCTAAAGAGGGATTTATGACAGGGCTAAATAGTCTTGAAATATTAGTAGAGGAGAAGAAGATCTCTGGAAAAAAGGTACATATAAAATTTATTCCAGAGGAATTTATTAGTTTTTTAGAGAAAAAAGGCTTTAGAGTTATAGCAGAGTTTGTTGATTTCTGGAATAGAGATATAAAGGTTATTTCTATAGATGAACATGATACTTCTAATATACGGAGGTTAAAAGAAGATGAATATAGTATAGCAGGTCAGGTGACCAGAAATTGTATAGGATATTCTAGAGGATTTACAGGTGAAGATGATGAATGGATTAAAGAATGGAATGAATCTAGCAATTCCTTTATTTTTGCAGCAGAAATGGAAGGAAAGATAGCAGGCATATGCTGTGTTAACTTATATGGATTTGAAAGTGATAAGGGAATAGTGTTATGGATAAGGGAAGTAGCTGTAGACCCTGAATATCAAGGTAAGGGAATAGGTCGCTTATTGCTAACATATGCTATTAAATGGGGTAAACAAAATGGGGCAAAAAGAAGTTTTTTAGCCTGTGATGTAGAAAATCATAGAGGTATTAATCTATATGAAAGTTTAGGATATGTTAGAGCTGAAGGCAGAGGAGAAATTAGAATGGAAAAATTATTATAGAAGTCATTATTAAATATATAAATAATATTAAAACAAATATATTAAGGGAGGTGGGTATTATGAAGAAATGTGTAAACCACATTTATCGATCTAATACTTTTTTATGGGGGGTACAAATATTTGAGTTACAAAAATGCAGCAGAATTATTACCACCTCATCTGTTAGAAGAGGTGCAAAAGCATATTGACGGAGGGCTGATATATATACCTAAAGCAAGCAGCAGAGTAAGTTGGGGCCAGTTGACAGGCTCCAAGGAAGCTATTGAAAAGAGGAATAAAGATATCATTAAATTATTCCAAAAGGGTATTTCTATTAGTAAGCTGTCAGAGGAGTATTATTTAAGTCAAGAGACGGTTAGAAAAATAGTATATGGTAAAAAACTATTATAATTATTCTCTCTATATCATTTTTATATAATAAATGAGAGAATATAATTAACCGGTTAGTATAGAAGAAGGGAGATGGTATTTTGAAAATAATAGAGGTGTTTTTAGTATAAACCCTTAAGCAAATAAGCTAGGTCATAACTGACCTAGCTTATTTTATGTATATAGAAAAATTCCTGTTTTTTTAATCTTTTTAATATAAACTTTGGATAAATGAATTCCAAAAAAACGATTTCTCAAATTACAAATGCCTAGTTAAAAGCCTTTTTTCATTTTTCTTTTTTAATATTTTGTTATATAATATTGGCAAATTATGATTGATTTTTAACTATTTGTCACTATTACTATATGGAAAGTAGGTAAATGAATGAAGAAAATTATAATGATTACTCCTGGAAAAGTAACTTCCATTAACTTGGCTATTCAACTTGAAAATATTTTTGGTGAATATACCGAAGTTAAATCTTATTGTCTGGAAGATGATTTAGATTTTGATCCTACAAATGCATTGGTTGTTCTTTCATCCCCTAATACTATGGATAAAAGAATACAGGATTTAATAGATAATGGTTTAGAATATATTGTAGCACAGAGGGTAATAAATCATCGGTATATATCAGAATTGTTAAATTTACCTAGAGGGACAGAAGTTCTATTAGTTAATGATAGACCAGAATCCAGTCATGAGGCCATGGTTCAATTACAAGCTCTAGGAGTCAACTATATTAAGTATTATCCTTATTATCCAGGTATAGCTTCCTATCCAGAGCTAGATATTTCTGTCACAGTTGGGGAACCTCATCTTGTTCCCTTTGGTGTAAAGAAAGTAATTAATATAGGAACTCGACAGATTGATATAGTAACTGTAGTTGATATAGCTAATAGGTTGGGGTTAATGAAGGCTTTGGGGGACAGGCTCTCTTCTCAATATGTAAACCATATAATAAATTTATTAAATAGAATAAATGATACAGCCAAAGATATGAGAATTATCAGTAGCAGATTAGAAACAGTTGCTAATTGTTTGGCAAAAGCCATTATATATATTAATAAATCTGGCGATGTTATAGTAAGTAATCAAGAGATGTGTAATATTTTAAAATGCTCCTATGATGATATTGTTGGAAAAAACATTAAAGATATATTACCTCAAATATTAAAAATAAATGGTCATGATGAAGTAGATATTATTAGAATTCATAACAAGGAACTCTTCGTTACATCAAATGTTATAGAAGGTAAGGGTAGTGAAGATGGAATCATATATACTTTTGAAAAAAGTGAAGAGATTGAAAAAAATGAGCATGAAATACGTAGAAGAACTTCAGAAAATGCCATTAGAACAAATTATTATACATTTGATGATATTTTTTATAAAAGCAGCAATATGAAAGATTTAATAGATAAAGTCAAGTCTTTTGCTCTTACAGATTCTACTATTTTGATACAAGGGGAAAGTGGCACAGGAAAAGAATTGTTTGCCCAGTCTATTCATTCAGCATCTCATAGAGCTTCGGGACCATTTGTACCAGTTAATTTTGCTTCAATGTCAAGCAGTTTAATAGAGAGTGAACTTTTTGGTTATGAAGAGGGGTCTTTTACAGGAGCAATGAAGGGTGGTAAAAGGGGACTTTTTGAAGAAGCTCATGGCGGAACTATTTTTCTTGATGAAATAGGGGATGCTTCTTTAGATTTCCAATGCAGACTATTAAGGGTTATACAAGAAAGACAAGTTAGGAGAGTTGGAGGACTTAAAGAGATACCTATAAATGTTAGAGTTATAGCTGCCACTAATAAGAATTTAATGAAGATGGTTGAAAATAAGGAGTTTAGAGAAGACTTGTATTACCGTCTTAATGTATTTAATATAACAATTCCATCATTGAGAGAGAGGCCTGGAGATATACCACTACTTATCGATTACTTTCTTGATATGTACTGTAATAAATTTGGTGTAGCTAAAAAGGGTATCGAAGCAGGTGCAATGGCTATACTCATAAATCATCAATGGAAGGGAAACATCAGAGAATTACAGAATACTATAGAATATTTATGTTGTATCTGTGAAGATGATATCATAGAAGTGGAGAATGTAAGGAGTAAAATTCCTTTAAATGATTATACAGAAGTTGTTATAAAGGAAGATGAAATAATAGAAATTATCCCTATTGATGAGCTCGAAAAGAGAGAAATTAAAAAGGCATTAGATAAATATGGACATACAACAGTAGGAAAACTGCAAGCAGCTCAAGCTTTGAACATAGGAAAATCAACCTTATATAGAAAGCTTAAAGAATATAACATAGATTAATGAAGCGAAAAACCTTTTGTTTATTAAAAATCAAAAGGTTTTTTTATATTTATGGAAAGTGGAAGATGAAAATCAATTATGAAATTCAAATAATCCCAGAATGGGAAAGTTTCCAAATATGAGAATAGAAAAACTTCAAAAATTCTCTACTTGGGAATTTGTCATTAGATATATTCAGAGAAATGAGCAAATGTGTTGTAAATACTAGGTTGTATTTTTGGCACAGTTATTGCAATATAGTATATCGAAAGCAAAGCAAAATAAAATAGATTATAAATAATCTGAATCTATTAAAAATAGTCTTTAATACCAGAGAGAAGGAGATGTTTTTATGGAAAAAAAGGTATACATGATGGTTGGACCTACGACAATTCCACAAAGAGTACTTAATGCCATGAATGTGGAATCATTTTCACATCGTACCGATAAATATTCAGCACTTCAGGAAAAGGTAACCACAAATCTGAAAAAAATATTCAACACCGAGAATGAAGTGTTTGTTTTGACATCATCGGGAACAGGAGCCATGGAAGCTACTATACAAAACTGTTTTTCAGCAGGAGATGAGGTTGTTGTTCCAACAATAGGAAAATTTAGTGACCAATATGCACATATGTGTGAATTATATGGATTGAATGTAATAAGAGTACCATTTGAAAATGGTGAAACAGCTGATATAAATAAGGTAATGGAGAAGGTTACTCCTAAAACAAGAGGAGTATTTGTAGTTCATAATGAGAGTGCAACTGGTGTATTTAATGATATAGAAGCCTTTGGAAAGGCTTTAAAGGATACAAATGCTTTATTTGTAGTTGACTCTGTTAGTGGACTTGGTGGATTAGAAGTAAAAATGGATGAATGGAATATAGATATAATATTTACCAGCTCTCAAAAAGCATTAATGGCTCCTCCTGGATTAGCTTTTCTTGCAATAAGCGATAAAGCATGGGCTTATGTTGAAGAGTCAAAATTCCCAAAATATTATTTTGATTTCAAGCTAGCAAGAGAACATAATAAGAAAAATCAAACTCTAGTTACACCTACTATATATACACTTTTAGCTGTGAATGAATCATTAAATATGATGTTTGAAGAAGGTCTTGATAATATATACAAGAGACATGAGGAAAACACACAAATGATAATTGAAGGTGTGAAAAGACTTGGTTTAACTCTTTTCGCTAAAGATGAAAAATTTGCTTCAAAGACTTTAACTGCAATCTATGTTCCTGGTAAGTCCAAGGAAATTGTAAAAGCTCTTGCAGAAAGAGGAGTTGTTGTAAATGGTGGAATAGGAGCATTGGCAGAGGATGTATTTAGAGTTGGAACTATGGGATATGTATCAAAGAATGATGTACTATTGTTCTTAAATGCATTAGAAGATGTTGTAAGTAAAATTAATTAATATAAAATATGCTTAAGTAAAATGGAGGAAACACTATGAAAAATCGTAAATTAGTTATGATACCGGGACCAACACCTGTTGTAAGAACAATTCAGGATCAAATGGGAAGAGAGACAGTAGCATTTGGTGATCCTAAATTTGTAAATGACTTTAAGGAAGTTATTGCAGATTTAAGAGAGATTTGGGGTACATCGGGTGAAGTATTTGTTATAGCTGGTAGCGGAAGTATGTCTATGGAAATGGCTATTGCTAATACACTAAAGGCAGGAGATAATCTGCTTATTGTATCACATGGTTTCTTTGGAGACAGATTTGTTAGTATTGCGGAGAATAAAGGAATAAATGCTGATGTTATGAAAGCTGAATGGGGTAAAGTGTTTTCAGCAGAAGATATTGAAACCAAGCTAAAAGAAAAGCATTATCATGCAATAACTGTAACTCATGTTGACACTTCTACAGCTGCAGTAGCACCAATTGAAGAGATTGGTGAAATGATGAAAAAATTTCCAGATACAATCTATATAGTAGATGGAGTAGCTGCAACTGCAGGTGAGCGTGAATATGTGGATAAATATAATATTGACATTTTATTTACTGCATCCCAAAAAGCATTTGGAGTAGCACCGGGTTTGGCACTTCTTTGGGCCAGTGAAAAGGCTATGGAGAGAAGAAAATCAATAGGTTCAATACCTGAATATTATGTTGATTTTGATAAGTGGTTGCCTGTAATGCATGATCCTTCAAAATATTATGCAACACCAGCTGTAAACCTGATATGGGCGCTACAAGAATCTATAAGAATAATAAAAGAAGAAGGAATAGAAGCTAGATACGAAAGACATATTGATATCTCAAAAGCAATGAGAGCAGCTTTAATGGCTATGGGATTTACAATATTAGCTGATGAAAAAAATAGAGCAACTACTTTATCATGCTGTCTATATCCTGAAGGAATTGATGATTTAAAATTCAGAACCGTATTAGCAGAAGAAGGAGCTCAGGTAGCAGGTGGCCTCGGAGCATATGCAGGAAAGATGTTTAGAATAGGGCATATGGGAAATATAGATATGCTTGACATGGTAGGAGCAATATCTGCAATAGAAAGAACACTTTACAGAATGGATATTGATGTATTAGGTAAGGGTGTAGAAGTATTACAGAGAAAATTGATAGAATAGAAGATATATCATAATAAAGATATGAAAGAAGCAAAAACCTTTTGAAATCTAAGAAATTCAAAGGGTTTTTATTTTGTAATAAAAATGAAAGATAAAAGTTAAGCAATCCCAGAATGGGAAAGTTTCCAAATATGAGAATAAAAAAACTTAAAAATTTCTCTATTTGGGAATTTTACATTACGGAGGTCTAAAAGAATGTGCAATTATATGGTATATACCAAGTAATATTTTTGGCATGGCTATTGCAATATAATATATCGAAAATAAAATGAATGGAGTGGATAAAATGTTTAAAGGAATTTATACCCCTATAGTAACACCTTTTGATGCTAATGAACAAATCGATTATGATTATATGAAACATAATTTAGACATCTGGGGAAAGACTGATTTAGATGGTATAGTAGTATTAGGATCAAATGGAGAATTTGTTTACCTTAATCAAGAGGAAAAGCTTGAATTAGTGAAATTTGTTAAGGAAAATTTCAATCCGGAAAAGAAAATAATTGTAGGTACAGCTTGTGAATCTACAAAGGAAACCATAGCACTTTCGGAAAAAATGGCAGAATTAGGAGCCGATGCAGTACTTTTATTACCTCCTAATTATTTTAAAGGCGGAATGAAGGAAGATATTTTATACAAATATTTTACTGATGTAGCTGATGCCATATCAATACCAGTAATGATTTATAATATGCCTGGCAATACAGGAATAAATCTTTCATCAGCATTGATCGCTAAATTATCAAAGCATTCTAATATAGTAGGTATAAAGGATACTTCAGGAAACATAGTTCAAATCTCAGAAATCGTAAGAGATACTAATGATGATTTTGCAGTATTTGCAGGAAACGCAGGATATTTATTACCCGCTTTAACAGTAGGGGCAAGAGGTGCTACATTGGCTCTTGCTAATATTATGCCAGAGGAATGTTGCAGACTTGTATCATTATTTAAAGAAGGAAAACTAGATGAAGCTAGAGAATTACAGTTAAAGCTGATAGAGATCAACTTTGCCGTTACAGGTAAATTCGGTGTAGCCGGACTAAAATATGCTTTGGATTTACTTGGATATAAAGGAGGACAACCAAGAAGACCGTTAGTTCCAGTTTCAGAGGATACGAAAAAAGTGATAGAGGAGCTTTTGAGAAAATATGGGGCTTTAAAGTAATAGTAAAAGATTGTAATTGATAACCTTAGTAGGCGGATGCCTACTAAGGTTGATCACAACCATAATGTACTAGGAGGGAAAGTTTGTGAAAAAAAAGAAACTTAGCTTAAGTGCAAAGGTATTTATAGGTTTTGGACTAGGTATTATTTTAGGTATTATATTTAAGGAAAAAATTCTAATTATTAAACCTGTTGGAGATATTTTCTTAAGATTAATAAAAATGATAGTTGTACCATTGATTTTTTTCTCAATTGCTGCAGGTGTTTGTAGTATCGGTGATATGCAAAAACTCAAAAGAATTGGCTCTAAAACCCTTATATATTATCTTTTGACAACAGCCTTAGCAGGATCAATTTCATTAACAATTGCAAATCTAATAGGGCCGGGAAAGGGATTATCTGCAGAAGAAATAGTAGGGACTGGAACAGTATATGAAGCCACTGCTGCACCTACTATAGGAGATACAATAATTGGAATGGTTCCGGATAATATCTTCACAGCATTTACAACTTCAAATCTAATGCAAATTATCGTATTTTCATTATTTGTTGGTATTGCTATTATTATAATGGGTGATAAAGGAGTAAAGGTAAGAAATTTTTTTGAATCCGGGTCAGATGTTATGTACACAATCACCGGAATGGTTATGGAGACATCTCCATACGGAGTTACTGCTTTGATAGCATGTTCCGTAGGGGCATATGGAATGAAAATTTTCGGACCTCTTGCAATATTTATAGGAACCGTTTATCTAAGCTTGATCTCCGTTGTAATTATGTATGCAATTATGTTAAAATTAATTGGAAAAGCATCTATTAAACAGTTCTTCAGGAAGATACCAGAACTTTGGTTGGTTACTTCAAGTACTACAAGTAGTTCTGGAAGCCTACCGGTTACACTTAATATAACGAAGAATAAGTTTGGTGTAGCAGAGGATTTAGGTAACTTTACATTACCTCTTGGTGCTACAATGAATATGAATGGCGGTGTTTGTTTCTATGCCGCAAGTGTTATATTTGTTTCACAGATTTATGGTATAGAGTTATCAATTACTCAACAAATAATGACTGTACTTATGGCAACTTTAGTGTCAGTAGGAGCTCCTGGTATTCCGGGTGGTGCGATTGTAATGTCTACTATGCTTCTTACAACAATGGGATTACCATTGGATGTTGTGGGAATGATAGCAGGAATTTTCCGTATAATAGATATGGGAACAACAACTATGAATGTAACAGGAGACGTTGTTAGCACTATCTGTATAGCTCGTGGAGAAAACATGATAGATGACAAGATATACAATGACAGTATGGCGAAAAGTACAATTGGTGTAAATTAATAGATTTTTTTATTTAAAAATGAAAACCTTAGGATATTAATATAATATCCTAAGGTTTTTTATCAGCGTATATATCTTTTTGAGGCCATGACTTGATCTAATTCTATGGTAAAAATGGATTCCTTTCCTATAAAGGTAAGTAAATCCTCGGCATTGGCATAGATTAATACGCCATAGGATTTGACACCATGTTCTTCTACATAGTCTAATGCGGATTGATAATGTTGAGTTTTAAGATGGTTATGGTCAAGAACATTTACCTCATCTTTTCTATCTATCATATATCTTAATAAACTCTTATAATGTAGTTCATAACCCTCTGGCCAAATAGATTGATTTCGTGATCTAGTGTGGTCCCTTAGCCAATCCAATAATTGAAATGCAGGGTATTTATTTTTATCAGGTCTGTCATCAGCAGCTGATACTGCATTGGAAGGAGGCTTAAATCCTGTAAGATATTGAATAGCCTCATCTTTAGGTGCTGTTCTGATACCAATCCAAGCAAATTCAATATTATCGTATTCCATCAACATATTGTAGATTTCTTCCATAGTTAAATCTTCTTCAAAGGTAAGATAAGCAGATACATAGGACACAGGATTTAGTTTTTTTATGTGATTTATAACTCGATTTTTATTTTCTTTAAAATATTCATAATCACTAATCTCAGGATTTGTGATTATTTGAAAACCTAGACTTATATATTCTTCCTCAAAGACATTTTCAAAGTTTTTTAAATGAGTATCTCGTTTTATTTTGGAAGAGATATTTTTTGATTCTTTAGTGAAAAGATTATGACGACTATAATAAATATTATAATTGCCAAATCCTAGTCTTTCAGCTGTGACAAGGCCTAGAGAATATCCTGGCAGATTTAGTTCTGTAAAGGCTGTCAGATCAAAATATATGTCCTGATTATATTGACCAACTGAAACCTTTGTCGGGTTGTAATAAAAACTGTCTATGATAGGAGATAAAACAAAAAAAATTCCTAAAATAATGAGCATAACAACAGACACTGAAGTTATAACTACTCTTCTAAGACGACTGTTCACACTTTTTTTTAGTTTAATAGTCTCATCCCTCTGGTCATCATAATTTTCCACTTCTATAAAATCTATATCTATGTTCTCTGATAAATATTCTTCTATAGCCTCATATTTTTCTATTTCTTGTTTTATTAGCAATTTTTCCTCCTCAGAGGCGATACCATTTCTATATTTATCCATCAATTCCTTAAAATTCATATTCACCCTCCAACATATCTTTTAATTTTTTTCTAGCTCTAAAAAGTAGAGTTTTAGCAGCCCCGTATTTTAACCCCGTTGTTTTAGCTATTTCTTTTATAGTAAAGTCACAATAATAATATAGTATAATGACTTCTCTGTAGGAATGAGGTAGATTTATAATTAGGTAATAGAGCTGTTTTTTTTCTTCATTGTCAATGACTTTGTTTAGGGGAGTTTCCTCTGTAGCAAGAAGATCTTCTAAACTATCCATAGTATTATATTCTTTATTAGTTCTAGAAGTATCTAAGAACAAATTCTTACATACTTTAAAGAGCCAATATTTAATATATGGAGTATCTTCGTCTAGAGACAATAAGGCCTTGAAGAAGGTTTCGCTAACCAAGTCCTGAGCATGATGATGATTTTTGCATAACGAAAGGGCATAGAGGTAAACTTCCCTATGATATTTGATATATAAATTTTCTAATTGGCTGTTTATCATAGGAAAATCCCCTTTCACTTAATAAACGGAATAGAAGGATAAAGGTTACACTTTTTTAGAAGAATTTTTAAAAAGGTCATTCTATGTCGATTATATCGAAAGAATGAAGAAAAGACTACTTGTTTCAATATGGATATAGGAGTAAGCCAGTTGAGGATTATTTTTATCATAACAGATAAATTAAGAAAAGAAGAAAGCATCTATTTAGAAAATATATTGATATGGTATAATAGATAACAGATTAAAAGATAAGGTGATAATCGTGAATGAAAAAACATATGAAAAAATGATAAAAATATTAGGTAGCCATCCATATGCCTTAGTAATGATTAAAGGAATAAATAAGTTAACTACTACATTGGTGTATTTCATATATCCAATTTTTCTTCTTATGTTGGCATTTAATGGTGATTTAAGGTTTTGGAGAGTTTTTCTTACACCAGGAATTTCTTTCATGTTGGTTAGTTCATTCCGAAATCATACTGATTTTCCTCGTCCTTATGAAGTTTTGGATATTGTCCCAATCATCAATAAAAGTACTAAGGGAAGATCGTTTCCAAGTCGTCATGTATTTTCTGCCTTTGTAATCGCCATGACTTTATATTACATTTCAGTTCCAGTGGGAGTCATTTTAATGTTTGCAGGCATTATATTAGCAATAGTACGAGTACTAGGTGGTGTACATTTTCCTAGGGATGTAGTTGTTGGTGCTATGATTGGCATCTTATTTGGTATGATAGGTTTCCGTTTATAATGCTATAGAATATCCCTTTAAACTTCTGATAGTGTTTTGTTTTAAGGGAAACAAAGAAGCTCATGGCAGACAGTGTATAATTATAGTAACGGCACTTGGTTCAATATTACGTTTTACGTGCTGGTATTACACTAGCTTTGCAGGTCAATAGTTTATGGTAATATATAAATAGTATATTTATAAGATAATTGAGTAGGAGGAGCTTATTATGGCTACATTTGATGATTTTATGAAATTAGATATTAGAGTAGGAGAAATTATTAAAGCAGAGATTTTTGAAAAGGCAAGAAAGCCTGCGTATAAACTATTGGTTGATTTTGGAGAAGAAATTGGTATAAAGAAATCAAGTGCTCAAATTACTGAATGTTATAAAGTAGAGGATCTTGTAGGTAAACAAGTATTAGGAGTAGTAAATTTTCCAGAAAGGCAAATTGCAGATTTTATGTCAGAGGTATTGGTATTAGGAGTTTATTCTGAGCAAGGGGTAGTATTGATTCAACCAGAACAACCTGTTAAAAAAGGAGAAAAATTAGGTTAAAGGTTGGTATCTTATCTAATCTCCCTTTTGAATGAGTATCCAGACAAATATTAGATGAAAAATGATATGAATTTGGTGTGATAATAGAAAGCTCCATATCAATTTACTAAACAATCCATCGAAGCAATTATAAAGTAACTAACAAAAGCTTAATAGCAAGAGAGTCTAAAATACGTTATATTGCCAACTGAATTGTTTGATGTTTCTTGAAGGATGAGCTCATGAATTAAGGAACTGGTGAGTTGTGAATTTATGAGTAGTGATTGCATAGCGTAATCTTTTAATATATCAGAATTATTTTCCATCAAAGGATTTCAGATATTAGGAATATAATATCTTAAGCAAGCCTAAAATGTAATATTCCTTCAATCTATGCTATCGACTGATCATCTTTCAATATCAATGAAGCCTTTTATTATCACACCAAATTATTCTATACTATTTATATTGATTTATGATATCTTCACATCTATCTAGATAACTAAATTTTGCACTAAAATCTACAGACTGAAGATTCATTGCCATGTCAATTTTTTCAGATATTCTATCTGCTAGATAATTATTGGATTTAATCTTTTCGGATAATGGCTTTGTATCATATATTATTGTAGTAATTACTTCAGCCTCATATATATATGGTGTTTGATTTCCTTCTACATTGAATGCGTAGCCAGTTCTATTTTCCTTTGTTTTCTTATCCTTTCTATTTGCTAGAGGTCTTAGATATGATTCCGAAAATCTTCTAAGTAACTTTGCATATTCCAATGCTGCATCCAAATTCATGCTCTTATTATCATCAATTTTTATTATCAAGTCCTTCTTGGCTTCTGCTATACTTTCTGCTAACATAGATTTTTCAAGAAAAAGGTCTTCTAATAGTATTGTTAGATTGGGAACATCTATTTCTGCATCATCTTCAAATTCCACTTCTACAGTTTCATCAACTGCATCTTTGTATGAAGCTGACTTCTTATGATTTTCTGTTATAGAATATATCCTAGAATCCATAGCATAGTTTGATAAATATATTAATTCGTCGATGGTTCTATCAAGGAAGTTAGCATATCTTCCTGCTTCTTTCATGGTCATTTTTTCCATAATTATCACTCCCATCTTAATTTCATATAGAGTAACATACTACTGTAATTAGAATACCATAATTTTACATCAATACAATTACAAAGAGGTTACATCATCATTACAATTCCATGACACACTAGGAGGAGTTGAATATGAATTGTCTATACATTTATTCCTCCATATAGTAAAATAATCTAAATGATAACATAGTATCAGCAAAAATTAGGAGGAAAATTGAATGTGGTTTATTTTTGCACTAATATCTGTTGTATCTTGGGGCATTGCAGACTTGTTTTACAAAATGGGGACAGACCCTAAGGATAAATATAGTCATCTAAAAATTGTTATTATGGTAGGATTAGTAATGGGAATACATGGCTTTGGATATATGATTTTCAATAAAATATCCTATAATCCTATAAATATTATAAGATATATCCCAGTAACTTCTATGTATATTCTATCTATGACTATAGGCTATATGGGACTTAGGTACATTGAATTATCCATTTCCTCTCCATTGGGAAATTCTTCAGGAGCAGTAGCAGCATTATTGACATTTGTTTTTTTAGGGGAAACCATGAATATATTGCAGTTCGCTGCAGTAGCTATTATTTCAGTGGGGATGATTATCTTAGGTTTTCTAGAAAGAAAAGAGAATATAATTCAAGGTAGACTGGAAGATAGGTCTGTAGATAATAAATATACAATAAGCACTATGGCAATAGTATTTCCAATTTTATATTGCATAATAGATGGAATCGGGACATTTGCAGATGCATTCTATTTGGATAGGGTATTAACTGAAGCTGAAGCAAATTTATCCTATGAATTCACTTTTATGATAGTAGGAATAATAGCATTTATATATTTAGCTTTTGTCAAAAAAGAATTCTTAAGTTTTGGAAGGGAAAAAATAAAGCTATATGCAGCTATATTTGAAACCCTTGGTCAATTCTTCTATGTTTTTGCCATGGCTCAAAATTCAATTGTTACGGCACCTCTAGTAGCATCTTATAGTATAGTATCAGTAATACTGTCTAGAGTCTTTTTAAAAGAAAAATTGAACAAACTTCAATATGCTGTAATAGCTGCAATAATGATATCTATTGGTATTTTAGGTATGGAGTAGTATAATTAATAAGTTAGGAAGTGATAAATAAAATGGAACAAGTTAAACTTACAAACAGACAAGCTCGACATTTTATTTTATTGAAACAAGGATTAGTAGGTAATTATAAATTTATTAAAGAACAAGGTGTTTGTGATTATATCAAGCAAGCAGGCTGTATTCAATTTGATCCTATAGATGTTTGTGGTAAAAATGCTGAATTAGTCTTGCAATCAAGGGTAGATGGATTTTCTAAGGAGATGTTGCATAAACTTTTGTACATAGATAGAAAATTTATAGATTATTTTGATAAGAATATGTCCATATTCAGTCTAGAAGATTGGAAATATTTTTCACGTCAAAGAGCAAAGCATGAGAAAAATGGTAGAAGTAGAGAACAAGTAAATAACGTAATGGACAAGATAAAGGAAATTATCAAAGCGAAAGGTTTTGTTTCTTCAAAAGATTTAAGTTTTAAGGAGCAGGTTGATTGGTATTGGAGTCCTGCCACATTATCTCGTGCAGCATTGGAAACATTATATTTTCAAGGTGATTTGATTCTTAATCATAAAAAAGGAACGATTAAATATTACTCTCTTGCTCATGAATATATTCCTGAAGAGATTCTTAATGCAAAAGATCCTAACTTAACTGATGAGGAACACTGGAAGTGGAGAATTTTAAGACGTATTGGTGCTGTTGGATTACTTTGGAATAAGTCATCAGATGCATGGCTAGGAATTGATGGCTTAAAATCATCTAATCGTAATGAAATATTCCAGGAATTACTTGCAGAGAAAAAGATTATCGAAGTTATTATTGAAAATATATCTGATGCTTTTTATTGTCTATCAGAGGATAAAGATATAATTGACTTGGTTTTAGATACTGATGAGTTCCAAAAGAGGGTAGAGTTCATCGCTCCACTAGATAATATGATTTGGGATAGAAGATTGATCAAGGATATTTTTAACTTTGAATACAAATGGGAAATATATACGCCTATTGCTGAGAGAAAGTATGGTTATTATATTTTACCTGTTCTATATGGAGATACCTTCATTGGGAGAATAGAAGTAATAAATGATAAAAAATTGAAGCAACTTGTAGTAAAGAATTTCTGGTTTGAAGATAATATTATTAAAGATGATGTATTCGAAGATAAAATTCAAGATTGTCTCAATAGATTTGCTAATTTTAATAATTGCCAAAATATAAGAATAGACTGTGAGATATCATCTAGTTCTCATAGGTCTTAGTATAGATAGTAGTGAGAATAGAAGATAAATTTAAATACACAAACAAAGCATCCTTAATTAAGGATGCTTTGAAAATTTTATTTATTTTAGCATAGAATTTATAAACCATATGTTTTTGCTGTAGTATGCAACGTAATCTTCAAATATAGCAACAGTTTCAAAATCTCCTTCTTCATCAGCTATATTTCTGATATCAGTTGCTAATTCTTTCATTAATTCCATATCTTTTTTAACTATTTCTAGAGACTCTTTTATTGAAAAGTCTTTCGCTTTAATTTCTTCAATATTAGATTTTTCTAGATACTCAGCCATTGTAGATAATGGAGTTTCATTTTTCATTTTTAATAATTCTGCTACTTCATCTAGATTCTCAAATAACTTATCATAGATTTCTTCTGTAAAATTGTGGACTTGCATAAATTGAGTACCTACTACGTTCCAGTGAATATTATGGAACTTTACATTTAGTACAGCCAAGTTTGATAAATATTTTTGTAATAATTCGATATGTTTCATAAAATACCTCCTTAAAATTTTTAAATTTATATAATTATTAATTATTATCTTCTATTAACTATATTATATGATAAAATATAAGTAACAAAAAGGCACAAATATGTTCGTAGGGGTGAAATTATGAAAAACAAAATATCTAATGGATTTCAAATTGTACAGGATCTAATTAAACTTAGATGGGTACCAGAAATATTAAAATCTATCCATCTTGGAAATCAACGGTATAGCGATATTTTAAGAAGTATTCCATATATGAGCCATACTGAGTTAAATAGAAAGTTATCTATACTTATAGAAAGAAATGTCATAGATAAAGTAGTTGAGGAGGAAAATACATACTATTCTTTACTTAGCTTTGGTAAAGATTTAGTACATATTTTCTACCATTTAGAAGATTTAGAAGAGAAGTACTTTCAACATTCTTAAGGAGCGGTACGCATGTCTTCTATAATAGCAAATAAAGAACTCTCTATTTGACATAATAGATAATAAATAAAAAGTCTTCATCAATTTATTGATGAAGACTTTTTATTAACTATTTAGTTTCAAAAGCTATACCTAAAGTATTTGGCCCACAATGGCATGATATTGTACAACTTGCAATTGTTACATGAATTTTCTTAAAATCCGTATGTTCTAGTATTGTATTCTTGGCAAGTTCTATATACTCAGAATCTATTCCCGAATGAACAATAAAAATATTCTCCTTATTAATATTATCATAGCTTGATAATTTATCATTTATATATTTTACAATAACCTTATTTAATGTTCCTCTATATTTGTTTCCTAAGTCCATGGCACCAGATTTATTGTCTACATTAATAACAGGCTTGATTTTTAATAAATTTGCTCCTAAAGATGAAGTCCTTGAACAACGGCCCCCAGCATGTAAAAAATCTAAAGTATCAAGAACGAAACTCATATGTATGTTTTCTCTATGACTATTTAGTCTATCACTAATTTCCTTTGCTGATAATCCTTCTTTTATCATATTAGCTGCCTTTAATACCAAAAGAGCAGAACCAGTGGAAAGGTTGTGTGAATCTATAGGATAGATTCCCTTCAACTCATTCGCTACTATACAACAATTATTATAGCTACTTGTAAGTGCACTTCCTAGGTTAACATGTATTATCTCATAGCCATCATCTATCCAAGGCTTGAAATAACTATAATACTCTGCAACATTTATAGCAGATGTTTTCGGTAAAATCTTCTTTTCAGAATATACTCTAAAGATTTCGGCAGGTGTAATATCTACATTATCCTTATAAGTATTTTCATCCAGAAGAATGGTATAAGGAAAACTATTAACATTATGATGCCCTATTAATTCATGATTTAGATCACAGGTGCTATCAGCACTTAATATTATCTTTTTCATTTTGAGTAATCCTTCCTAAATATATTGATTGAAAATTTTTATTTTAGATTGACTAATGGAAAATATGACTAATATGTATGAATAATAATATCTAATACTATGACTTTTGTCAATTTAATATTATGTCAAAAATATAAAGAGAATCAATTCCATCTAATATTTAGATAGGATTGATTCTTTTCTTACTATAACTTATTAGCAAAGCCTTTTTTACGCCATTTGCCTTTTTTATAGAAAATTGTAGTTATAATTGCTCCAACTGTCCAAGAAACCAGTAGGGAAATAAATGTGGATTCAGGTCGTCCTGTTGGATAAGCTTCACTTCTTGTAAGGTAAGCAATGCCATAAGCCACAGGAACACGAAGAACAACTGTAGTAATTAGTGAAATCCACATAGGTGTAACTGTATCCCCTGCACCACGCATAACTCCTGATAAACTCTGTGTTACAGCCATTGCAATATAACCTACTGCTAGAATTCGCATCATATGCATACTTAAATCAACAAGTTCTGCTGTATCAGTGAAAACACCCATAAGATATCTACCGAAAATTAAAATCAAAATAGTTATTACAGTGGAAACTCCAACAGCTATCATAGTACCATCTTTAGTTCCCTTTTCCACTCTATCCATTTTATTTGCCCCTATATTTTGTCCAGTATAGGTTGTCATTGCACTGCCGAAAGAGAAATTTGGCATCATGGCAAATCCATCAACACGCATAACAATTACGTTGCAAGCTATAACCATCTCTCCGAAACTATTAGTTAGAGATTGTACAACAATCATTGCAAGAGAGAATATTGCCTGTGTAAGACCAGATGGTAATCCGAGTTTTATTAGTCTATAGGAAAACTCCTTGTCTAATTTTAGCATTGCCCAGTTCAAGTCGAAGTTATCTTTCATTTTCATTAGTTTAATGATACAAAGTACTGCTGATATTCCTTGTGCAATAATAGTCGCCAGCGCAACACCTGGGACACCCATATTAAGTCCAGCAACAAACCAAATATCAAGCACTACGTTTAAAACTGTGGAAATAAGTAGAAATATAAGTGCCGATAGAGAATCACCAAGACCACGAAGAACACCAGCTAAAATATTATAATAAGCAAAGCCTGCAATACCTACGAAATAAATAATAAGATAATTTGCGCACCAATCAATAATAGTATCTGGTGTATTGAGAAAAGAAAGTAATGGGCGGGTAACAATAGGACCGATAATCATAATAATTATCGATGCAATAGCAGTCAAAGATATACATACACCAATAGTATGAGAAAGTTTTTTTCGATCCTTAGCTCCAAAGTACTGAGCTACCATTATGCCTGCCCCCACAGAAATTCCAACAAAGAGTACGAGTAAAAGGTTTAATATAGGGGATGCACTTCCAACAGCAGCAAGTGCGTTATCGCCAACATATTTACCGACGATAATGGAATCAGCAGTATTATAAAATTGCTGTGCTATATTACCGATAAGCATTGGTATCGCGAATTCAGTAATTCGCTTCCAAGGTGTACCCTCTGTTAAATCTTTGGGAGCAAATAGTTCTTTAAGTCTTGTCATATCTTTACCTCCTACATTAACTTAATAAGCTATAGAATTTTCTATATAGATTTATCCTTAGAGCAAGTAAAATCTAGTTTATAATAGTTATTATAACTTGTCAATTTATATATGAAAATAAAATTAATAATTATTAATTTTAGAATAAAATTATATTCCAAAAAAGGAGGTATAAATGCATAAATATAAAGTGATGATTAAGGTAATCATCACTTTATATGAACTAAGCCTTTGAAATTTATTAATACTTAATAAATTTTGAACCAGCAACGTTACAGATACTACATTTCTCTGGAACAAATTTTTCAATATTTCCACAAACTGGACATAGATAGTAGAAAACTTCTTCCGTTTGATCAATATTTTCTAAAGCTTCTTTGTATAGTTTTGCATGGACTTTTTCAGCTTCCATAGCATAAGTAAAAGTTTGAACTGCTGCTTTATTTCCTTCTGCTTCTGCAGCTTCTATAAATGGTGGATACATGCTCTCAAATTCATATGTCTCTCCATTGATTCCATCTTCAAGATTTTCAGCAGTTGATCCAATCTTACCTGCTACTTGGAAATGTCTAAGAGCATGAATAGTTTCAGCGTCAGAAGCTGCTTTAAATAGCTTCGCCGCATTTAGCTTTCCTTCTGTTTCTGCCTTTTTTGCATATGATAAGTACTTTCTGTTTGCTTGGGATTCTCCAGCAAATGCCTCCATAAGATTATTAAGTGTTTTGTTATTTTCCATTTTATCTCCTCCATTTTATTTAATTAATATTTTCAAAAGACTATCTTGTCTTTAGATATCATTATTTTTTTTAATACATTTTGGACATATACCTTTAAAATACACATCCTTATGATTAACTTTGAAACTACCTAAGCCCTCTGCTGCTAATGAATCAAAGTCTATATTAAAATCAAAAATTTCCCCGCAAGATTCACATTTAAAATGTCCATGATTTTCAGTTGTGGCATCATATCGAGTTTCATTGTCTTCTATTGTTATAACTCTTACTAGATTGGCATTTACTAATGCATTTAGGGTGTTATAAATTGTTGTTTTTGACAATGTAGGAACTTCCTTTTGTAAATCAGTATATATCTGATCAACAGTGGGATGAGTTTTATGATTATTTATATATTCTAAAACCTTTAATCTTTGGTGAGAAAGACGAATATTCCTATTTTTTAATTCATTAGTTAGTTCTTCAAAAGTTGTATTCATATGCCTCACATCCTTTATATATTTAGGATTATAATAATAAATTAAAATTATTATTAAGTTGTAATGATTACAATATAATTATAATTGTAAATTTAAAAGATGTCAAGTAAAAACTTTAAGTAATTTTGTCCTAGAACATGATGCTTGAAAATCAGTAAAATAAAGTATAAAATAAAAAATAGTGTTGAGATTCTATGAAAAAAATCCAATAAAAAGCTTAAAAGTAAATACTTAATTTTGAATTGGTAATTAATGCGAAAGGAATTACATAAAATGAGAACTAGAGTCAAAAGGATTTTTTCCATGTTTTTACCATTTAGTTTGATTATATTTGCCTATATTTTATTTACTAAGACTAATACAATGTCAGATGCACAACTAGATATAATAAGACTTTCTCCCTATGTAATATTTTTTATAGGAATTGTCATTGCTTGGAGATTTAATCGCAGTCGAGAATTTTTTGTATTAATAATTCTTACTCTATGTTTAAGTGTAATAGGATACACAAAAAGTGATTCTATTAGTTCAACGGAAGCAGCTGATATGTATTCAATAATTTGCCTAATGATTCCCATAAATATTGCATTGTTCTCATTTCTAAAAGAGCGGGGGATAATAAGTCTATGGGGAGCTATACGTATAGGAATTATCGTTGGGCAATTATTATTTGCACTTTGGTTGATTTATTCAGGTGAGAGATACATTTTAGACCTAATCAATAAAGATATATTATCTATAAATATTGATGCAATAAATTCAATACCTCAGATATCAGTAATAGTATTTTTAATAACTCTAGTGATACTTATTACTAGAGAGGTATCATATAAATCTTCTCAGGATGTATCTTTTATTGCTGTATTAGTGGCATTATTTTATGTACTAGAAAATAATAGCAGTCAAATATTATGCTCCGTATTTTTTGCAGTTTCAGGACTTATTCTTATAGTTGCAATAATTCAGGACTCTTATTATATGGCATTTTCTGATGAACTTACGGGTTTACCATCCAGAAGAGCTTTAAAACAAGATATGATGAAACTAGGCGTTAACTATTCAATTGCTATGCTAGACATTGATTATTTTAAAAAATTTAATGATAAATATGGACATGACACAGGAGATGAGGTCTTAAAGCTAGTTGCTTCCATTATAAAGAACGTTACAGGGGGAGGTAAATCTTACCGTTATGGTGGAGAGGAATTTACAATACTTTTCCCAGGAAAATCTATAAGTGAAGTGCTTCCGCATCTTGAAGAATTAAGAGAAAAAATATCACAGAGAGGGTTTACAATTCGTGGGAAGGATCGTCCGAAAAATAAACCTAAAAAGAAAACCAAAACCCTAAAGTCTTCAAAACAAATTTTTATAACAGTGAGCATAGGAGTTGCCCAGAAGAATGAAAACTATAGAACACCAGATGATGTTTTAAAATCTGCAGATAAGGCTTTATATCGTGCTAAGAAAAAAGGTAGAAACTGCGTTAGTAAATGATTTAAATATAGAAAATTATTTTATATATTTAAGTATCTGAAATATATTGTATAATGTTTATATATGAATAAGTATAATATATTAAATAAGATAGAAGGTGTTAAATTATATATAAATAATATTTAAAGATTTAAATAAACATTAGATAGGGGGATTTACTTATGGATACCATAATTTTAGTAATAAAATCAATAATATTAGGAATTGTAGAAGGATTGACCGAATTTTTGCCAGTTTCTTCAACGGGGCATTTAGTCATATTTCAGAACTTAATAGGTTTCAAAGGAACAAATCAAAGCTATGTTGAGATGTATACATATGTTATACAATTAGGTGCTATATTAGCAGTAGTTATTCTTTATTGGAAGAAAATAAAGGAAACTATTATAAATTTTTTTCCTCAAAAAGTAGGGTATGAAAAGTCTGGATTTAAGTTTTGGTTTATGATATTTATTGCTTGTATTCCTGGAGGTGTTTTCGGAATATTATTAGATGATTTAGCAGATAAATACTTATTTAACCCTGTATCTGTAGCCATAACCTTATTCCTTGGTGGGATATGGATGATATATGCAGAGAATAAATTTAGAAACAATAGAAATAAAAGTAAAAGTTTAAATGTTACAGCAAAACAAGCAATTACAATTGGATTATTCCAATGTTTAGCCATAATTCCAGGAATGTCACGTTCGGCTTCAACAATTATAGGTGGATGGGTGTCAGGGCTTTCTACTGTTGCAGCTGCGGAGTTTTCTTTCTTTTTAGCAATTCCAGTTATGGTAGGGATGAGCTTTTTAAAGATTATAAAGATTGGGGGAATAGCTGTTCTTACAGTTCCCGAACTTATTTCTCTTGCTGTGGGATTCGTGGTATCATTTATAGTAGCGTTAATTGTAATCAATAAATTTATTTCATACTTAAAGAAGAAACCTATGAGGATATTTGCATTCTACAGAATGGTATTTGCTATTATTGTGTTAATAGCAGGACTTACAGGAATATTTCAATAAAATAATTAATGGAGTAAGAGGTGATCACCTACTACTCCATTTCTTTTTTAATTCTTGAAGTTTTTTACAAATTGTCCTTCCTTCATAATTACTTCCATTTTTTCAACACAAATATTATGAATATCTAAAAGAGGATTATCTTGAAGAACTATTAAATCGGCAAATTTGCCTTCTTCTAATGTTCCTGTAATATCATCTACCTTTAACATTTCTGCACCATTTTTAGTAGCAGCCAATATTACTTCCATCTCTGATAAACCTGCTTTGTTTAAGGCATACATTTCTGTTATAGCATATTTTCCATAAGGAGTTAAGCTACTACAGAATGAATCTGATCCTACTGTGATTCGGATACCTTTCTTATTTGCATTTTGCAGATTGTCAATTATTCGATTCAATTCCTTCTCAGCAGTTGTATTGCCTGGATACTTATCATGTATAGGTCTATAAGGTGGCTCATAGACTGTAAACCATTCATAGAAGAATTGCAAAGTAGGACAGAAGGTAATATCTTTTTCCTTCATAATCTCTAAACATTCTTCATTCAATTCTTGTCCATGGATAATAGAAGATACACCTGCTTTACATGAATTTAAAGCACCTTCATAGCCCTCAGCATGGGACCATACAGGTATTCCAACCATGTTACACTCGTCAACTACTGCTTGAATTTCTTCCATTGAATAATGAGTAGCGGCCTTAGCATCATATCTCCATATTCCTCCGCCTGTTGACCAGATTTTAACCGCATCTGGATTTTCACGGAGTCTTTTTCTAATGGCTTTTCTAAGTTCCCATGGTCCATCTACTCTTTCTGCCCATGGATGAGAATCATTATTATAATCTAAAGGCAATTTATGAGAATCCCCATGTCCAGCAGTTCTGCAAAATCCAAGACCTGTTGTAATAACCCTAGGTCCGGGAATAATACCTTGCTCAATCATATTTCTGATATGTATTCCAGAGCGAGAAATTTCTCCAACTGTTGTTAATCCATGTTCTAAAGCCTCTCTAGCTTGTGCTACAGCAACTATAGTTTTTTGAATAACTGGTTCAAGTACCCATTCTGTATCATTATCACTTAAATTTCCACTAAAATGAAGATGTGCATCAATTAAACCAGGCATAATAGTTTTACCAGTTATATCAATTACTTCACCATCGAATTTAGTATCTGTAATAGGTCCAGCATATTTGATCTTCCTATCCTCTACAACTACCATAGAGTTTTCGATTACTTCTCCTGTACCATTTATTAATAGACCGCCAGTAAATATAAACTTACTCACTATGTATTCGCCCCCTTATAGTAATATTCATATACATTTTAACCTTTAATACTCCACTAATCAATCATTAAATTTATGCAAGTTTTTTTAAAATGTGATAGAATTATAATAATATTGAAAGCAAGAAAATATTGAGTAGGTGATAAAATGGCTGAATATTATACTGCAGATTTTAAGAACATTGCTGATATTATGAATGAAGATATTATATTTGCAGAGGAATCAATATCTATAGAGTCGGCCCTAAGAGAAATGCTTATAAGCTCCAGATACGAGATTGTAATAGTTAAAGAACTTAAAAATAAGGCTGATTATAACAATGCTTTAGGGATTATTACAATTGAAGATATAGGGAAATTAGTTAAGAAGGAGATAAATCTTAAAGACAAGGTTGGAAATTGGATAAAGGGTGATGTAACTGGCATCAATGTAGAGGAAAGCATAAGGACGTCAAAGCTCCTTATGAAGGAAAAAGGTGTAGAAACATTGCTGGTTTTAAGGGAGGAAAAAATAGTAGGAATATTGACACCCTTGGAATTGTTCAGACATCAGGATTTCCAAAGAGATGAAATAGAGCTTCAGCTAAGGCTGATATTAGGTAATCTTCATGAAGCAGTATGTGTCATAAATACTTCTGGCATAGTTACATTTTGGAATGCTAGTTCTGAAAAATTATATGGTATAGAGGCAAATGAAATAGTAGGATTTCACATAGAAAAATTCTTTCCTAATGCTTTGCTTATAAGGGTTCTGAAGGAGAAAAGAACTTTCCAAAACTTAAAATATAAGCCTAAGGATGAATCAGATGTAATAATATCTGCTACCCCCCTTATATATAAAGGGGAACTAATAGGAGCAGTTTCTACGGATAGAGATCTTAATGAAATCACCAATTTATATATGGAATTAGATAGAGAAAAGACAAAGGTGGAAATCTTAAAGCAACAAATGAAGGAAATAACTCAGGATAAATATTTCTTTGGTAAGATTATCGGTAAGTCTAAGGCCTTAGTAGATGCCATGACTATAGCTAAACAAGTAGCCAAAACAGATGCAAGCGTATTAATCACTGGTGAAAGCGGAACTGGAAAAGAAGTATTTTCAAGGGCTATACATCAGGAAAGTGATAGAAAAGGAGATTTTATTCCAGTTAATTGTAGTGCTATACCTTCAAATCTTTTAGAATCTGAATTATTCGGATATGTGGAGGGGGCCTTTACAGGTGCTTATAAGAAAGGAAGACCAGGAAAGTTTGAACTAGCCAATGGTGGAACTTTATTTTTAGACGAGATTGGTGATATGCCTTTACTTATGCAGGCAAAGCTACTTAGAGTATTACAAGATGGAATCGTGTATAGAGTAGGAAGCAGTAAATCTATAAAGGTAGATGCAAGGATAATAGCTGCAACAAATAAAGACTTGCAACAACTTATGGAGGAAGGTAAATTTAGAGAGGACCTTTATTATAGATTAAATGTGGTATCCATACAAATACCTCCGCTTAGAGAACGAAAGGAAGATATACCAGAGCTTATAAATAATTTTATTGAAGAATTCTCAGAGAAAAATAATAAAGGAAAGATAGATATATCTCCAGATGCCATGAAGATACTGTCAGACTATCATTGGAGAGGTAATATCAGGGAATTAAAAAACACTATTGAAAGATTAGTAATTTTATCTAAGAATAATATAATTGAGAGTAATGATATACCTGCAGAAATAATAAGCAGTACAAATATGTCTCCTTTTATAAATTTGGATATAGACAATTCCTTTGATTTAAAGAATGCTGTAGAGGAATTTGAAAAGAATATAATTATAAATGCTTTAGCCACAGTAAAAGGTAATAAAGTTCAAGCAGCAGAATTACTGAATATAAAAAGATCTACACTATATTATAAATTAGACTTATACAATTTAACTGAATATTTTTCATAACATTGAATCTAAATAGGTATTTAAAAGAAATGTCAATTAATTGACATTCGAGTACAAAAAACTGACACTGGCTTTGTAGTTATTTTATCATGATAAATAATATTAATATCATTGTTATTATATATCAACTTGGTTAATGACTAGGTTTCTATAAAAAATATCTATAATAGGTGCGAATTAAATAAACCTAATATATGTCAGATATCTGACATATATTAGGTTTATTTTTATTTAATAAAGAAAAAAGATGTAATAATTAACAAATCAATGAAAAAATTAAGAGGCGTTTCATTCTTTGAAGGTATTGGAAGTATGAGGTTTATAGTGATTGAAGGTTATGAGAAATAAATTACAAAGTGCAAATATATTAGATAATGGGGTAATGGCATAATATTTGCATAGTAAATAATAAACAAATAATTATCAATATTTATTGTTGGGAGGAAGAAAATGGCATTATATAGAATTCCGCTAAGACAACATGTAGGTGCTCCTTGTGTAGCAACAGTACAAATAGGAGATGAGGTATTAAGAGGTCAATGTATTGCTGATCCAAATGGGCTTGGAGCTAAAATACATTCTAGTGTGTCAGGTAAGATTATAAATATAACAGAAGAAGCTATTGAAATTGAAGGAGAAGTTATAGATAAACAAGATTATGTAAAAATAAAAAAATGTGAATCTATAGTAGAAACTGCCTATGAAGCTGGAATAGTAGGTGCTGGCGGAGCTGGATTTCCTACTCATATAAAGCTTAAATCAGAAATTCCAGATGGATATGTAATTGCAAACTGTGTAGAGTGTGAGCCGATTTTAAATCATAATATAAGACTTTTAGAAGAAAATCCTGAGATAGTTATAAAAGGTATTAGATATGCTATGGAATCTACAAAGGCTCCAAAAGGATATATAGCAATAAAAGCTAAAAATAAGAGAGCCATTCATTCATTAAAAAGTGCAATTGGCGAGGTAAAGGATATTGAAGTAAAAGAGCTTAGAGATATGTATCCTATGGGAGAAGAAAGAGCAATAATTCATGAAATCTTTGGTACATGGCTTACTCCAGAGCAGTTGCCTATTGAAGCCAAATGTGTAGTTATGAATGGTGAGACTTTGGCAAACCTTACAAGGGCAGTTGAGGATTTAAAACCTGTAATTGATAAGGATATTACAGTAGGCGGCAAATTAAAAAGTGGTAAAGAAGCTAATACTTTCTTCCAAGTACCTATTGGGACTCCAATAAACGATCTTATTAATGAATGTGGAGGAATTGATGGAGATTTTGGTGAAGTAGTAATTGGAGGACCGTATACAGGAAAGTCTGGAGATATTCATAGTTCTGTAGTTACTAAAATATCTGGCGGTGCCATAGTTACTATTCCTTTACCGGAATTTGATGGACCAATTGGACTTCTTGTATGTGCATGTGGTGCAGACGAATCTAGACTTAGAGATATAGCTGGAAAAATGAAATCAGAAGTTGTTGCTGTAACAAAATGCAAAAATATTGTAGAAGTAAGAGGTACAAATAAATGCCTTACACCTGGGGACTGCCCTGGACAGGTTCAAGGAGTAATGCACCTTAAAAAAAATGGTGCCAAAAGAATTTTAATATCAAACTGTAGTGATTGTACAAATACGGTAATGTGTTGTGCTCCTAATATGGGGATACCGGTATATCATCATACAGATCATATATTTAGAACAGTTGATCATGAATTAACAAGAAGACTTCCTATGGAAGAAGAAAAATAGATTTTATCGAGGAGGTATGAATATGTCAATAAGCGCTGATGAAGCACAAAAGTTTAAAGATGAAGTTGCTGTAGTATGCTGTAGGACAGAGGCAGGGACCGTAATATCAGCAGATAATCTGGAAGATCCAAATATATTTCCTGATCTTGTAGATTCAGGATTACTTTCCATACCAGAAAATGCTGCTAAGATAGGACAGGTTATTGGAGTTAAACTCTTAAAGACTATTGATTCATTGACCCCTATAACACCAGAAATTATAGAGGGAATGAAGGTAGAAGGAACAGTTGGCACAAATACAGAAAAGCTTGTAGACTCAGATAAGAAGGCAGTATTAAAATTTAATATGAAGGCTGGAGATGTGATTAAGGCAGCTGATTTAGAAAATCCAATTAATTTTGAGAAACTAGAGGATTCACTTCTGATTAAACTAGGTGATGGGGTGTTGACGAGAGGAGAAGTTATTGGAGCAAAACTTAATCAGAGCGTACCAGCCCTTACACCTGTTACTCAAAATATGCTAGAAGGATTTAGTATATCATCAGAAAAAGAAGTTCTAGAAGCACCTTCTATAGCAAGCTCTATACAAGGTGGAGTGCTAAAAATAAAAATAGCTGAAGGGAAAGGAATAGATATAGAAGTTCCTTTGGGAGGATATTCAATATCACAAACTCCAGCAATGCCAGTGCAGACTGTAGTAGCAGAAGCACCTTTAGCAGCAGAGAAAGTAGAAATGAAAGATGAAGAAGTTCCTGCTAAAGAAATCAGAAGACTTGTTAAAAAACATTTCCAAATAGATGAAGTTAAATTTGGACCAGAAACTAAAATTGATGGGACTACTTTATATATCAGAGAAAATATTGGAGAAGATGCAGTTAAGGTAGATGAATTGGTAAAAAAGATAAAGGTAGAAATTATCACTCCTGATAAATATAATATGTATTCAGAAACCATAATGGATGTTCAGCCTATAGCAACAAAAGAAGAAGGAAGTAAATTAGGCACAGGAGTAACTAGAGTACTTGATGGAGTAATCATAATGGTAACTGGTACTGATGAAAATGGAGTTCAAATCGGTGAATTTGGTTCATCAGAAGGTATCCTTGAAGAAAATATTATGTGGGGAAGACCTGGTGCTCCTGATAAAGGAGAAATATTTATAAAAACTGAGGTTGTAATTAAAGAACATACTAATATGGAAAGACCAGGACCTCTTGCAGCTCACAAGGCTACAGATTTTATCACACAAGAAATTAGAGATGTATTAAAGAAATTAGATGAGTCTTTAGTAGTAACTGAGGAATTATTTATTCAAACAAGAAGACCTGGAAAGAAAAAGGTAGTAATAGTTAAAGAGATTATGGGACAGGGTGCTATGCATGATAATTTAATACTTCCTGTTGAACCAGTTGGAGTGCTGGGAGCTAAACCAAATGTTGACCTTGGCAATGTTCCTATAGTTTGTTCACCATTAGAAATATTAGACGGAGCTATACATGCACTTACTTGTATAGGACCTGCATCTAAGGAATGTTCAAGACATTATTGGAGAGAGCCTCTTGTAATGGAAGCACTTAAAGATGAAGAGTTGGATCTATGTGCAGTTATATTAGTTGGAAGTCCTCAAATCAACTCTGAAAAATTCTATGTATCTGAAAGAGTTGGTATGACAGTTGAATCTATGGATGTTGATGGTGCATTTGTTACTACAGAAGGATTTGGAAATAATCATATTGATTTTGCCAGCCATATTGAACAAATAGGTATGAGAGGAATACCAGTAGTTGGCTCATCATTCTGTGCAGTTCAAGGTGCATTAGTAGTTGGTAATAAATATATGACACATATGATAGATCATAATAAATCAGAAGCAGGAATTGAAAATGAAGTATTATCCTGTAATACATTGACTAAAGAAGATGCACTTAGGGCAATTGCAATGTTAAAGTCTGCTATTGCCAATGAAGAAGTAGCTCAGCCTGAAAGAAAATGGAATCCAAATGTTAAGGAAAATAATCTAGAGTTAATAGAGAAGACGACAGGGATGAAAATTGAAAGACCAGAAAACGAAACTTCTATTCCAATGAGTGAAAAAAGAAAAGAAAAATATAGTTAATAAAATTAGGGTGCTAAAATGAAATATATTGATAATGTAAGATATATGGAAGGTATTATAGTTGAAGTAAGTGATGGTGCTGTAAGTATAGATTTCAAAGGAAGATTAGGATTTTTAAAGATTCCAATGAGAATGTTGATTACTGACTATCCACTAGAAGTGGGTCAGGAAGTTTGCCTCAATATGAGCTATGTGGAAGTTTTAAGTCCTATACCAAATGATAAATATATAAGTAATTTAGATAAGAAAAAGGATAAGGAGGTAAAGTAATGAGCCTAACGGTAGTGAAGGGATTACAATCCGAAATATTTGTACCAATTACACCACCACCAGTATGGACTCCTGTAACTAAAGAGTTGAAGGAGATGACCGTTGCTTTAGTTACAGCAGCTGGTGTTCACGAGAAAAAAGATAAAAGATTTAATCTTGCTGGCGACTTTTCTTTTAGAGAAGTCAAAGATACAACTCCATCCAGTGAATTAATGGTATCACATGGCGGATATGATAATGGAGATGTCAATAAGGATATTAACTGTATGTTTCCAATAGATAGATTACATGAGCTTGCAAAGGATGGGGTTATAAAAAAAGTTGCCCCAGTTCATATTGGATTCATGGGTGGCGGAGGAAATCAAGAGAAATTTAAGAATGAAACAGGACCAGAGATTGCAAAGATACTTAAAGAAGAAGGTGTAGATGCTGTATTGATGACTGCGGGATGAGGTACTTGCCACCGCTCTGCCGTGATTGTGCAGAGAGCGATTGAAGAAGCAGGTATACCAACTATAATAATAGCTGCTCTTCCCCCAGTAGTAAGACAAAATGGTACTCCTAGAGCAGTTGCTCCACTAGTACCTATGGGAGCAAATGCAGGAGCTCCTAATGATATAGAAATGCAATATAATATTTGTAAAGAATCTTTACGAAAATTAATAGAAATTGATACTCCAGGGAAAATAGTTCCTCTTCCATACGAATATATAGCAAAAGTTTAAGAAAAATGATAAATTAAAAACTGTTAGGAATAGATTGCAGATATAGTAAAATATAGCTGCAATCTTATCTGATGGATAGTGACAGTGAAAAGGAATGATGATATGATGCTTGAAAAGGATGAAATTGAAAAAAGAAGGCTTGTAATAAAAAGTTTTCATATAAATGAAGTTCAGCTTTCATCTGAAACATCTATTGAGGACGGAGTATTAAGGATAAATAAAGATTTAATTGATGAGATATTAAAAACAGAGCCTTTAATTGAGAGAATTGATTTAAATATAGTAGAACCAAGAGCCCATAATAGATGGACTAATAGTATTATGGATATAATACCTATATCTGTAAAGGTTTTAGGTGTCTTAGGTGAAGGTATAACTCATACTATTACAGGAGCTTGTTTTATGCTTACAGGAGTTGATGCTGAGGGAATCCAAGTTGCAGAATTCGGCTCATCAGAAGGGATATTGAAAGACCAGTTGTCTTTAAATAAGGTTGGTACTCCAGCTGATACGGATATTATTATTTCTTTTGATGTAGTGCTTAAAGCTGGGGAAGGTCATCACAGACAAGGACCAACAGCGGCTCATAGGGCTTGTGATAAAATGGTGCAGGATATTAGAGAAGTCCTAAAAAGGTTAAAATCCAATAGTTTTACTGAAAGACATGAGTACTATGACATAGTGAAACCGGGAAAGAAAAAGGTGGTTATAATAAAGCAAGTTGCCGGACAAGGTGCTATGTATGATACTCAATTGTTCTCAAAGGAACCCTCAGGATTTGCAGGAGGACGATCTATAATAGACATGGGGAATGTACCTATTATAGTGAGTCCCAACGAATATAGAGATGGTGCAATAAGAGCGATGCATTGATTCAAATATGTAAATCTATTCCATTAAAGGATGGTGTGTATATATGGGAGTTGGACCTTCAACAAAAGAAACTACTCTCCATCATTTTAGAGATCCAATATTAAATATAGTATCTAATGATAAGGATATTGACTTATTGGGAATTATTATTGTAGGAACACCTCAAGACAATGAGGATAAATATTTTGTTGGCAGGAGAGCTGCCGCTTGGGTCGAAGCCATGAGAGCTGATGGAGTAATAATTTCTGCAGATGGCTGGGGAAATAGCCATGTAGATTATGCAAATACAATAGAAGAAATCGGAAAGAGAAACATTCCGGTAGTGGGGATTAGTTTTGTTGGTACTCAGGCCCAATTTGTTGTAAAGAATAGATATATGGATACCATAGTGGATATTAATAAATCTAAAGATGGTATAGAGACTGAAGTAGTTGGAGAAAACACATTATCAGAATTAGATGCTAAAAAAGCCTTAGCATTGCTGAAGTTAAAGATGAGAAATAAAGAATCTAAAGAATAGAAATTAGGTTATTTGCATAAAGGATTGTTAAAAATCAAACTATAGTCAAAGGAGAGTAAGACATGAACTTTAGTAAAAGCTTACACGCAATTGATTCCCATACAATGGGAGAACCGAATAGAACTATAATAGGTGGATTACCTAATATACCTGGAAAGACTATGGCAGAGAAAAAAGAGTACTTAGAAAATCATTTAGATTATATAAGAACAGCTGTAATGCATGAACCAAGGGGACATAATGATATGTTTGGATCCATAATCACTGCACCTACATTACCAGAAGCTGACTTAGGAATAATCTTTATGGATGGCGGCGGATATTTAAACATGTGTGGACATGGCACTATTGGTGCAGCTACTATTGCAGTGGAAACTGGAATGGTGGAAGTTACCGAACCAACTACAGATATAGTATTAGAAGCCCCTGCCGGCTTAGTTAAAGCCAAGGTAAAAGTGGAAAAGGGAAAGGCTAAAGAGGTTTCAGTAGTCAATGTTCCTTCCTTCTTATATAAAAAAGATGTACAAGTAGATGTACCGGATATCGGTACAGTTATCTTTGATATTTCCTTTGGTGGCAGTTTCTTTGCCATAGTAAAAGATAGTGAATTAAAGGTTGATATTGACCCGAAAAATACTAATCTAATAATTGAAAGAGCTATGAAGCTAAGAGAGATTATTAACAAGGAAATCCAAGTACAACATCCAACTCAAGGACATATAAAGACCGTTGATTTAGTGGAAGTTTATGGACAACCTAAAAGCGAAGATGCAGATTATCAAAACGTAGTAATATTTGGCTCGGGACAAGCAGACAGATCACCATGCGGAACCGGCACAAGTGCAAAAATGGCAACATTATATGCTAAGGGGGAACTAGGTATTAATGAACCTTTTACATATGAAAGTATAATTAATACTAAATTTAAAGGAAGAATTTTAGAAGAAACTACTGTTGGTGAATTTAAAGCTGTTATACCTGAAATAACAGGTTCTGCTTTTATAACAGGATTTAACCATTTAGTAATAGACGAAGAAGACCCAGTAGGATATGGATTTATTTTGAAATAGAATTAAATATTTATAAAATAATAGTGGTAAGACAGACAAAAAACTCCTAGATAAGGAGTTTTTTTATTAGAGAGAATTGTGGTTAATTAAATTGTATGAAGTATTCTAATAATCTTTGAAATTGGTTGACTAATGTATTTAGTATTGATATGTTTTATATATTATATAATAGCTAATTATGCTAATGATAAACAAAAATATTTTAGGTTAAGATATACAATTCTCTGTAGTGTTTTATATTTATTGTAGATGTATAGGAAATAGCAGAATAGAGAGGGGGATAATAAAATCAAAATGAAAAATATAAAAATAAAAGATCCAAAAGTAAAAAAGAATATTATAATAATTACTTTTGCTGTATTAATCATATTGATTATTAAGCAGTATAAAGAGAATAGAAGATTAAAAAATATAATAGTTTCATCTGAGGAATATATAATTGGTACAACTACTGTTTCTTTGCCAAGAAATTGGATTATACCCATACTATCTGAAAAACCTATTAATCTTAAGGATATTTATAGGCTAGACGGAATGTTGAGAATATCTAATTCATTATTCCAGCGTAATTTTGAAACAACAGAATTAGAAAAAAGCCAATACCTTGAAAAGACAAGAATAGGTGTTCAAAGATTGATTAAATTAATTGAATCCAATGGTAATGATGAAGAAATTGATAAATTAGTGGATGAACTCATTGAAATTCAGAATAAGATTCTTGAGAATTCTTTAGATACAGTTAAGTAAATTCTAGTTTTAACTGGTTTTGTTGGATAAAAATATATAATAAGCAAAAGGGACTGCCCTAAAATGATTTTTTAATCATTTTGAGATAATCCTTTTGCTTATTTTATTGTTAGATTAAAGATTTTACTAATACAAATACAAATAAGATAGATAGTAACTATTCTATTTTCTTACAAATATAAATCATTTGATAACTATCATTTTTTATAGGAGATTCATTCCAGTCACTGTAAATATTTAAAACCTCTAATTTATGAGCAAGTAAAAGTCGTTCCATTTCTTTTGGGAATACATATCTTAAACTTATTTTTGTTCTTTTTTCATCTATAACTTCACCATCTTGGTTTTTATATCTTCTAATTGTAATATAATGTTGAAGTTGACTAAGAGAATCATAATTACTTATGGTGTAAACATCTACTTTGTTTTTAGTATCACTATCTATATAACTTTTCCAATATTCCTCTCCGCTTGGTTGTAATAGTTCTTCTATACCTGGAAATCTTGTTTCAAAAATGAAAAGCCCTCCAGTGTCTAAGTGGTTGCTTACAGAAGATAATAGTCCATCTTGGGCTTCATTTGTAAGGAAATGTTGAAAAGAGTTTCCAACTGAATATATAAACTTGCTTTTTATATTTAGATTTAACTTAGTGCAATCTTGCTCTACCCACTGTATTTGTAAATTAAGATTAGATGCCTTTTTTTTAGCTTCTTCTAGCATTCCTCTATGAAGATCTACACCAATAAGAGAATATCCTTCACTTGCTAAGGGAATAGTTGCTCTTCCAGTTCCACAAGCTAAATCGATGATAGGCCCTTTTGTCTGTGAAGCCCATTTTAAAAGGAGTGAAATTTCGTCTAAGCCTTTATTTTCTTTGTCGTATAGGATTGGATCATTATATTCTTCAAAATTATCTAATATCATTTTATTGTCCATAAAACTTTCTCCTTTGATATAAAAATTTTAGAATTCATATGAAAAAAATACATCCCTTAAATAATAAAAATCTTAGTATGATAACTAACAAGCTTTATAGGCTAAAACTCAATGATTAGTTAAGTTCTTCAATTTTCCTATGATCTTAAGACGATTTATAGGGCATATTGTATAATAGGGTTAAGATTAAGTCAACATCCGCTGTAGGTTTAAATTAATTATATTTAAAGTAGGCATATTAGTAATAATTCTAAAGAGAAAAATAGATGTATAAAATTTTGCTCAAACATATGTTTGAACTTTTGTTCTTCTTGTGGTATAATTTACCTAAAATAATCGGTAATGAGGTGTTAGTGGTGGATGTTCTAGAGAAATTAAAGATATTATCTGATGCAGCTAAATATGATGTATCTTGCTCATCTAGTGGGAGTAATAGAAAAAACAAGAATGGCGGATTAGGAGATGCAAAAGCTTGTGGAATATGCCATAGCTGGTCAGATGATGGAAGATGTATTTCTTTATTAAAGATTTTAATGACTAATTATTGCATCTACGATTGTGTTTATTGCATCAATAGGTCTTCCAATGATCTACCTAGGGCTATTTTTACTCCAGAGGAGATAGTTGATTTAACTATAAATTTCTATAAAAGAAATTATATTGAAGGGTTGTTTTTAAGCTCTGCTGTATTTAAATCACCTAATCATACTATGGAAATGATTTTTCAAGTAGTTAGGAACCTAAGAGAGGAACAAAACTTCAATGGATATATCCATACAAAAGCAATACCAGGGGCAGATAGGGAAATTGTTGAAAAAGTTGGTAGATATGTGGATAGAATGAGTGTAAATATAGAATTACCCACAGAAGAAGGATTAAAACTCTTAGCACCTCAAAAGAATAAAGAAAGTATTTTAAAGCCTATGGGCCTAATTAAAACTGGAATCACTCAATACATAGAGGAGAAGAAAAAATTTCGTTTTAGCCCCAAATTTGTTCCAGCTGGACAGACTACACAATTAATAGTAGGAGCAACTGTGGATAATGATTTAAAGATATTAAGATTATCTGAAGGTCTATATAATTCTTATAATCTTAAAAGAGTATACTATTCAGCCTTTGTACCTGTGTCAAATAATCCTAAGCTTCCATTGATTAAATCTCCCCCGCTGGTGAGAGAAAATAGACTTTATCAAGCAGATTGGCTGCTTAGATTTTATGGATTTGAAGCAAAGGAATTATTAGATGAAGATAAACCTGATTTTGATTTAGCATTAGACCCTAAATGCGATTGGGCACTTCGCAATATTCATTTATTTCCAGTAGAGATAAATAAAGCAGATTACGATATGCTTTTAAGAGTACCTGGAATTGGAGTAAAATCAGCAATGAAGATAATTCAAGCAAGAAGATTTTCATCTATAGATTTTTATGATTTAAAAAAGCTGGGAATTGTCTTGAAAAGGGCTCAATATTTTATTACCTGTAAAGGAAAATATTATGGAGTAAAATCCATGGATAGCCAAATAATCCGTAATCAGCTAGTAGAAGGTCCACAGCTAGAGAAAAATTATCAGCAGTTATCTTTATTCGATCAAGTCTCTCTTGAAGATAAATATATTCAGATAGGAGGTCAACTTTGATGCTTCATTATATTTATGATGGTAGCTTTGATGGACTCTTGACTTCAATTTATGAAGCTTATTATAGAGGAGAAGATATTGAGGATATAGTACCTAAAGATAGTATGGAAGAAAATTTTCTAGTACAGAAGGTTTTTATTTCAACAGATGGAGAAAAATCTAGAAAAGTATATGAGGCTATAGGAAACAAGATTTCGGAAGAAGCTTTAAAAAGAGTGTTCTATGCTTATTTATCTGAGTTACCAGGGCATGGAATAACAATACTTAAATATCTTCAGTTAGGATTTAAATTTGGACCTCAAGTAGACTTGAACTTATCAAATGATATCATCTTAAAAATGGATAATATTAATTATAAGGTAGGCATGGAAAAGCACAGGATGTTGGGACTTATTAGGTTTAAGCAACTTGAAAATGGGATACTTTATTCTTCTATAGAACCAGATTACAATATCGTAGGATTACTGGCACCCCACTTTGCATCTAGAATGATGAATGAAAACTGGGCGATACATGATGTAAATAGAGGAATAGGTGTACTTTATAATAAAAAAGAATGGGTTATTAAAGATATAGAAGTCGCAGATTCTTTAATGATAAAAGAAGATGAGGAAGAATATCAAGAACTTTGGAAAGCATATTTTAAATCTATAGCTATTCAAAATAGAATTAATCCAAAACTGCAAAAAAGAAATATGCCAATGAGGTATTGGAAGCATTTGGTGGAG
This sequence comes from Tissierella carlieri, assembly GCF_018917285.1. Classification (NCBI taxonomy): domain Bacteria; kingdom Bacillati; phylum Bacillota; class Tissierellia; order Tissierellales; family Tissierellaceae; genus Tissierella; species Tissierella carlieri. Next base: position 109,067 of record NZ_JAHLOH010000047.1, read on the forward strand.
AAGTGATATGAAATAAACCATTCTCAAAATACTGATTCAATAAATAGGGAAAAGATATAATAGAGTTATCTTTTCCCTACTATGTAATTATTTATTTATATAGTCTAATGGTTGAACCGCCTCGCCATCTTTTCTTACTTCAAAATGTAAGTGGAGATCAGTACTACTTTTAGTTGTACCTATTTTTCCAATCATCGTACCAGAAGTTACTTCCTTACCTTCTTTAACAAGGAGTTCAGAACAGTGAGCATATGATGTGGCTAAACCATTACCATGATCAATAATTACTGTTTTACCATATGCCATTTTCTATAAACTGGTTTCTCTCTTAAGTCTGTGTAATGCCCATAGAAAGCTGATACCACACATAATGGCAAATAGGAGCAGTATATAGAATATTCTTGCAGGCTCAATATTTCCGTACAGAATTAGAGAACGTAACGCGTCAATTACATGGGTAAAAGGGTTAAGTTTGATTGCAATAGCAAAAATGCCTTTTATTTCATTAACGGGAAACAAAGCCGTACTAAGAAAGAATATGGGTAATACGATTGCGTTCATAACGGTTTCATATACAACTTCATTGGGAAGAATAAGGCTAATTGCATACGATAAACCCGCCATAAAGAACGCTGTTAGAAATACTAGCAAAAGAATAAATAGTATTCCTGTTAAGCCAGTAGCGACTTTAACAGAGAATAAAAGGCTGAAAATACCCATTATTCCTACTTCAAGAAACGTGCATAAAACAGCTTCTAAAAGTTGCCCTAATACGATAGAGCTTCTTCGGACAGGAGCGATTAACACCCGGTAAAAACTTCCCTCTGATTTCATCATGTAATTCATAATTCCGCTGCTGCTGCAAGTGGAAAAGCTAACTAATATGACCAAACCAGGCAAAATGAAAGCAGTGTAGTTTTCAATCCCTGTACTCTTCATAGTTTGTCCTGCAACTGTGCTATAAAGGATTAACCAAAGTATGGGCTGTAAAATGGTAATAACGATTGTAAAGGCATTATGAAAACGCCATTTGATATTTCTCTGTAAAATTGTAAAAACACTCATGCACATTCCCCCTATTCATTCTTTGCAGTTAAGCGTAAGAATACATCTTCCAAAGTAGGCTGCGATATTTGAATCCCATTATAGGGGATATGGCTCTCTATTAAAAAAAGGTTTATCTTTTCTAAGTCAGCATGGCTATCCTTTGTATTGATGATAATGGTATCATTCTGTAAACGCACTTCTTTCAAGGAGCAATGTTCTGCAATATGGGTGACATATTCTTTTGCTTCTGCATTGGTTATAAACCTAATTTGCAAGGTATCTTGTCTGATATATGTCCTTAATTCAAATGGAGTTCCCTGTATTACTTCCTTTCCGTCTTTCATAATGCAGACAGTATCACTTAAACTGTCTGCTTCCTCCAAATAATGCGTTGTCAGAAAAATGGTTGTCCCGAAATCATCACGGATTTTCTTCATCATTTCCCACATAGCCATACGGGACTGAATATCCATTCCAACAGTAGGCTCGTCTAAAAACAAGATTTTTGGTTTTGACATCATATTAAGCGCAATATCAAGCCGCCTTTTGATACCGCCGGAATAGGAAGATACAGGATATCCCATATACTGTTTTAAGCCGAAATCAGAAATAAGGGTTTCCATGCGCTTTTTTGCTTCTGTTTTCGGAATTCTGTATAGTCGGCTTTGAAACATCATATTTTCCACTAAAGATAAATGCGTATCAATAGAGGTCTGCTGTGCAACACAAGCGATTTCTGAACGGATAGCCGCCGCTTCCCTAAAAATGTCTTTCCCTAACATCATAATTGTGCCAGAAGTAGGTTTTAAGTAAGTGGTTAATATACGGATAAGCGTAGATTTTCCTGCACCATTTTGGCCTAACAGGGAAAAAATTTCGCCCATCTTTACAGATAAGTTGAGATGTCTTAATGCCTGTACCCCATTCTTATACCGCTTATCTATGTTTTCAGCTTGAATGGCATACATGGTTATTCCTCCTTAATCGGGAAGTGGATTTCCGTAATGTATTTATCGGAATTACCTTTTAAGAGCATTCCCGGTCCTTTGATAAAGACCTCCCGAAAAGGGGGGATTAGTACCAGTCCCTTATCAGCCGCATATCTATCAATGGCGTTATAGGCATTAAAAAGTGTTTCATAAGATCCAATATGAGTAACGCATACTGCCTTTATCCGTGGCATTTCTTTTACTTCAATCCCGTTTCCATTTGGAGTTTCCTCAGTTGGTACGCATAATTCCATATTCCCCACTTTGGTTTCCGGGTTCATGGATAAGTAATTAAAAAACGGTGCGCCGCTGGTTTTACCACGGATTGACTTGAAAACATTTGGGAAAACCTTGTTAGCTTCGGTGGCCATTCCATTGTATTTCATATAAGCTATTCTCATAGGTTCAATATCTCTGATTTCGATTTGATAGTTCATAAATCAACTCTCCTTTTCTTTTTTACGGCAATCCATACTTCGGAATGACCGTTTAATGTTTTTTTCTCATAAATAGGGTATACCTCAATGTCCGGAAGCCCTGCATATTCGTAACCAGAAAACGGCAGCCACTCTATATAAAAACGCTGAAAAACACTTTGCACATTTTCTTTGAAACGTCCGTCATTTTCAAAGACTACCCATGTGGCGGCAGGTATTTCATACCCGTACATGCCTGTTGGTATAGGTTTGTCAGTAGCCGCAGCAATGTAGTAGAAAATATCTTTTGGACTTTGATAAATGCTTACACCTAATATTCCTTGCGGCTCTTGATTGGAAAGCTGGCATATTGCGGAAAATTGTTGTCCTTGTAATGTATTGTTCCAAAAGACAGGAACAGACTTCTGATTTTCCTCCATATCCTCAACTAATGGGGTACGAATACCAACGATACGCATAGCTTCTTTTTCTGCAATGTAATATGACATAGCACTTCCTCCCATAACTTTAACTGAAAATTTAATTGGCGGGTACGCATTTAATGTGATTCCCATATTTCTAGCGGCAGCTGGGGTAATGCCATGAACATTCTGAAATGCCCGGTTAAAAGAGGTGGGAGACGTATACCCGTATTTAAGGGCAATGTCTATAACCTTTTTATCTGTCCGCTGTAATTCAAAAGCCGCCTGAGTCATTCTACGGCGACGAATATAATTTGATAAGGGAATACCCGCAACGTAAGAAAACATACGCTGAAAATAAAAGGTTGAATAGCAAGCGATACGGGCTGCTTCTTCATAGGATATTTCTTTATCCAAATTATTTTCTATATACTCTATGGCATTGCTTAAATTGTTCAGCCATTCCATTTTTGTGTACCTCCTTGTGAATATCATATCTGAATTACAAATTTTACTCCTCGCTTTTCATGTCCTCTTTTGTAAACTGTAACGTAATAAAAATTTTATATCAATTCTTAAAAAATAAAATTTTTTATTATAAAGATGAAGCATTTGGTGGAGAAGTGATAATCTATTATAAGAAGAACTTGAAATTATTTTCAATATGTTCAGAGACTGTTACTTTAAGTTGCAGTCTTTTTTTATTTTCTTTCGTTATAATATGGTAAGAGATATTTTCAACTTAAAAATATAAGCATATATGGGGGAGACGGATGATACTTAGAAGAATTAGAGCTATTTTTTTATTAATATTATTAATGTTTATTATTTTTTTTGCATTTAGAGGACTATCTTTTTTTAGGAAGGACTTTATATCATCGAAGAAAGTTATAGTTATAGATCCGGGACATGGTGGAAAAGATTCTGGGACTATTGGATTTAACAATAGTTATGAAAAAGATATAAATTTGGACATATCTAAGAAATTATATAAAAAACTTAAGTCAATGGGTTACAAAGTTATTTTAACTAGAGCAACAGATGAATTTATTGATAATAATACTAGAGCAGATATTGCAAATAAGAAGAGAGCTAGAGTATTTATTAGTATCCATGGTAATGCTATAGAAAATAATAATACTGTAAATGGAGTTCAAGTATTGTATTATCCTAATAGAGAAAGTACTATAAATGACCCAAATAGTGATTCATTAGCTCAAATCATATTAGATAAATTATTAGAGGAGACCGGAGCTGACAATAAGGGAATAGTAGATAGACCAGACTTAATTGTATTAAACCAAACAAAAATGCCAGCTATAATAGTTGAATGTGGATTCTTATCTAATGAAAACGAAGAAAAGCTTTTATTAACTGACGATTATCAAGATAAGATAGTGGATTCTATAGTAAATGGATTAGAAAATTACTTTGAGTTAAATTTAGACAATTAGGCAGATTCGTTTAATTAATATAAGACTCTAGAATTTTCCAATAGAACATCTTAATATATTATGTTAACCTAATATTGATAATATTAAAGGAATCAAGATGGAAGAATAATATATGATGATATTGTAAGGAAAAGTGATACAGATATAGTTATGTTTATGTATAACAATACGGATTTCAAAATGATGCTAGAAATAATGAGAAAACAGAGACAATAAAACTTTGATATCATTTCAAATATGTCTTGACAACAATATTTGGCAGATATATACTTAAAATATGTAAATAGTAAGGAGTCGATGTGATATGATAAAATTGATAATGGAGATTGCTCAATAAAATCAAATATGGGCCAAGGAATTAATGATTAATGGTATGTTTTTTTGTTGTGCAATAAAATTACCTTGTGCCGTAGAAATCAACCCTTCACATCTACTTAAATCTAATAATAATTAAATAATATTACCGTAGATATCCATGGATGGTTTTGTCTACGGTATTTTTATGCCCATTTTTAAGGAATTAAAAGGAGTGATGTTTTATGAAGAAGAATATAAACTTTAATGTTACAAGTATAAAATTAATAAAATTGGAGGAATTAAATGATTAGAGGTATTGAAAACTATGGTTTCACAAATTATTTTAGTAACCAAATAGAATTAATTAATGGAGATAAAGATGATCTTGTACCAGCAAGAATAACTGAAGTACACAAAGAAATGTATACAATAATTTATGATAATATAGAAAAAAGGGCAAGGCTTAAGGGTTCAATCTTTTACAATGATAAATATAGTATATATCCTGCTGTAGGTGATTTTGTTTTAGTTAATCAAAATCCTTATGGAGAGGATATAATCCATCATGTATTAGATAGGAAAAGCAAATTTTCCAGATACGATTCACATTATGAGAAGGAACAAATGGTTGCTGCGAATTTTGACCATGTATTTATAATTTCATCTTTAAACCATGATTTTAATATAAAACGAATTGAGAGATATCTTTCAATTGCATGGGAAAGTGGAGCGAATCCGGCAGTTATCTTGACGAAATCAGATTTAGTTGATGATATTGAAGAATATAGTCTACAAGTAGATAATATTGCTATGGGAGTACCAATTTTCTATATTAGTTCAGTAACGGGAGAAGGAATAGAAGAGCTAAAAGAATATCTTAAACCAAGAGAAACTATAGTGTTTCTAGGATCTTCGGGTGTAGGTAAATCTTCTCTGGTAAATGCCTTATCTGGTGAGAATGTTATGAAGGTCAATGATATTAGGGAAGATGATAGCAAGGGAAGACATACTACAACTCATAGACAATTGATTATGTTAAGTAACGGAACTATGATTATAGATACTCCTGGTATGAGAGAACTTGCACTTTGGAATATTGAGGATGGATTAGATACTACATTTTCAGAGATAGAAGAATTAAGTAGATTATGTAGATTTAAAGATTGTAGTCATAATAAGGAACCGGGATGTGCTATTAAAAAAGCACTACTAAGTGGTGAACTTTCCTATGATAGATGGAATAATTATATAAAGCTCCAGAAGGAGGCTAGGTTTGCCGCTAGAAAGGAACAGCTAAATCTTAGGAAGAAAGAAAAATTATCAAAGAAAAGATGATAGAATAAAGGAAATATATAAAAGTAAAGCCAGCTAAATGATATGATACCTCCTAAGTAGACAACGTAATTAATTAAAATTACTTACTCTACTTAAGGAGGTTTTTTCATGGGAAGGCGTCCAAAATTTAGTAAAGAAGTTAAAATAGAAGCATGTG